>CAYXLV010000278.1:0-3140 GCA_964465995.1 uncultured Coxiellaceae bacterium
CCACCTTAACCCAACGTGACAAGACACAGAAATCTGGAGAACGCAGTCTGCAGTTCCGTTTGCGCAAAGGTGAAAGCATCACCATTACCAAAATGTTTGCTCTAACCAACTCGAATGAAGTCCCTGAAAAAGAAATCCAAGACTTTTGCACACAAGAGTTGCGCAAAGCCTCACGCGCTGGTTTTGAAAAATTACTCAAACAACACAGCGCAGCTTTTCAAAAGCGCTTCGAACAATCCGAAGTGATTATTGAAGGCGACAATGATGCACAATCCGCATTACGTTTTAATATTTACCACCTGTTAATCTGCACCAATCCATTAAAAAAAGATGTCAGCATTGGCGCAAAAGCGCTATCTGGTGAAGGCTATAAAGGCCATGTGTTTTGGGACACGGAAATTTTAATGCTGCCGTTCTTTATTTATACCGACCCACAAACCGCCCGCAATTTACTGGAGTATCGTTTCAATCGCCTCCAAGTCGCCCGCGAAATTGCGCACTCACAAGGTTACCGTGGCGCCATGTACCCTTGGGAATCAGCCGGAATTGGTTTAGATGAAACACCCACGTGGGGCAAAGGTTTTGACGGCAAAGTCCAACTCATCCATACCGGCAAACAAGAACAACATATCACTGCCGACGTTTTTTACGGATTAGTCACTTACTACGAAGCCACGCACGATGTCGATTTTATGCTACAGCAAGGCATTGTCATGATGATTGAGATGTCGCGCTTTTGGATGAGTCGTTTGGGATATAACGAAAGCACCGGCCTGTATGAAATCAATGGTGTGATGGGCCCGGATGAATTTCATGAAAATATCAATAACAATGCTTTTACCAACTACCTCGTTGCCTGGCAATTGAAAACCGCCAATCGATTATTACACGAACTAGCCGAAGCACTTCCCAAAAAAACTGACACTCTCTTTAAAAAACACAAATTCACTCTCAATGAAAGCGAACAATGGCACAATCATGCCAGCAAAATCAAAATTGCCTATCATAAAAAACACGACATCATGATTCAGTTTGATGACTACATGAAATTAAAAGATTACCCACTACCTTGCCTAGATGAATTTGGCGTACCAGAATTTCCAAAACAAGTTGCAATCAATTGCTTGAATCAAACCCAATATGTCAAACAAGCCGATGTCATTATGTTGCTACACTTACTACCCGAAGAGTTTGACCAAGCAACCACCGAAAAAAATTATCAATTCTATGAACGACGCACTTTACATAAAAGCTCACTCAGCGCCGGCATCCATGCAGCGGTTGCTGCCCAGCTCGGTTTAGACGAACGCGCTTATCATTACTTTAATGTTTCAGTCAACGCGGATCGCAAAAACATCTATGGCAACACGGGTGATGGCATTCACGCCGCTTCCTTAGGTGGCACTTGGCAGTCGGTGGTGTATGGATTTTGCGGCGTTCGTGCCCTGCAAGCGTCATTACAGGTGAATCCAAATCTGCCAAAATCCTGGCGCCGTTTAAAATTTTCATTATGTTATCGCGGCAAACGTGTTTATTTTGTTATTAGTGAAGACAGCGTTGAAATTAATATCGAGCCACTGTCTGAAGCTGCTTGGCTGACCGATCAAGATCAGCATAAAAATCTCAACCGGATCAACATGACTATTTATGGTAAGCCACACGAGCTTGAATGCCATAAACACTATGTCTTTAAGGCACCACCCAAAGCAGAACCAAAGATTGATATGGGCAGTTTATTGTAACTAGCTAACAGCGGCGATGGCAGATTGACTGGGCACAACCAATTGCTCAAATACTTTAAGATAATTTTTAGCCATCTGTTGTTGTGAAAAATGCGTCTCCGCATAACGACGAATAAATTGACGATCCAAGCCAGCCACTTTATCAACGGCCTGCACCAATGCGGCAGTTTCCATTTCAATAAAACCGGTTTTACCAGCGGCTACAATTTCTGGCATAGAACCAAAGGGACGTGTAATCACAGGCGTGCCACACGCATACGATTCAATCACCACCAAACCAAAGGGCTCTGGCCATTGAATGGGGAACATTAATGCTAAAGCATTGCCTAAAAATTCGGATTTTTCTGCTTCGGTAATCTCACCGATATATTCAATATGCTTTCCATCAATTAAATGTTTAACTTCAGTTTCATAGAAGTCTCGATCATGCGCATCCACTTTGGCGGCAATTTTCAGCGGCACACCAGATTGCTTGGCAATTTCGATGGCTCTTAAAATACCTTTATCTTCTGCAATACGACCGAGAAAAGCGAGGTATTGCCCAGGCTGCTCGACAGCAGTAAACGATTGAATATCTAAACCATGATAAACATTATCGACCCAATTATTGTTGGGTAGTGGTAAGCGTTGTGCTTGAGAAATACTGACGAGTGGCGTATCGATAAAATGCTCATAAACCTTTTGCTCATCAAGCAAATCTAAACGCCCATGCATAGTCGTGACCCAAGGCGTGTTAGTGTATTTAGCAAATGGAAATGCACGAAAACCAACGTTGTTATGCATAATATCAAAGTCATCAGCCATTGCAGCGATAATATCAAGTTGTTTGGTAATGTAGGGATAAGGATCAATAACGTTAGGTTTGGCAAGTCGTAAACTTTGGTCGGTGATGGGATAAAGTGTGGCTTTGGTATTTGAGTCACCGCTTGCAAATAAGGTTACATCATAACCTAACTCAACCAAACCATTACAAAGACAAGTGACTACGCGTTCTGTACCACCATAGGTTTTTGGTGGACAACTCTCGTAAAGAGGTGAAACAATCCCTATTTTCATCCGTTCATCCTTAACGTTTTTAAAAATTCTACTGGAAATTATTCTGAAGATCTACACAAGATCCCAAGTTGCAAAATTATTAACCAGTACGGATTCGCCAAAGATAGTGTTACCATCGATGTTAGCTACGTTTGCTTATTGACTTTTGCAAAAGGAACATCACTTTGCCTATTCAGTTTGACGCCGTGATTTTTGATATGGATGGTGTTGTCACTGACACCGCAATAACGCATGAACATGCTTGGAAAAAAATGTTCGATAGTTTTTTAAAAAGTTACAGCCAAACCCACCACCAACCTTTTCAAGCATTTACCCATAACGATTATCTAAACTATATTGATG
>CAYXLV010000279.1:0-3140 GCA_964465995.1 uncultured Coxiellaceae bacterium
CTTTTGAACTAGCTAGTCGGAACTTTAACGCCCTTTACCTTTGTGCGTTTCAAATCTTTTACTTAATTTAATATTAATTTGCAAGGCCATCGCATTCACCATAGCTAATCACTGACAAAATCTTTGTTAGCCTGGCCTTACAATAGAATTTTAATTGAACAGCGCTAAGAGAGCACCAGTAGCCCTTGTGGACAACATTATTTTCATCACTTGATTGAGTTATACAACGCCAACACCCAAATGGAAATCATTAGATTTGGTTAGAAAAAGAACTGACTTGATGCTTTGTTTCGTTTTCAATCACCTCAGCGATTTGTGGATATGATTTTATTGACTTCAGCGTATCTAAAATAGTGCTTACGACATCCACTGGTTTAGATTGTGCCTGCATACCTACAATAAATCTTCTTAGCGCATCAAAATTGTTAGCACTGATTACTAAGAAAAGCTGTCTAAAGCTGTCTCTCATCAAGATTTTCGAAGAAATAGTTAATTATTTCTAATTTCTTAGCCTGCAAGGCTAAATTAAATATTTTATAGTCTGTGCATTTCAAAAATACGAAGAGCGCTTTATCTTTTTTTAGCAATGACAGCTTAAACAATATCAAATCAATATAGTTTTCCTGCAGACCAAACTCCAGAGAATCCTGCAATTTTGTAAATTGATTTAATACATCACTACTACCCGTCTTTTCTAGCTTTATTTTTTTTGAAAAAAATTGAACAGGCTTTGTACTATCCTTAACTGATTCATGCCAAGTTATTTTCTTTTGCTTTTTCATGGGTCGACCTTAAAAAATAAAAAATGGCTAGCTAATTTGATAGTCCAAAGCCAGGATCCATCTGCTAGTTACATCATTTACTCACTCAACTGGATGATTTTTAAAGCGCCTAAATCTAGATTGGGCTAGCTGACACCTCATTTCGAAAAGCACGCAAAAATTTGTAAGCCAAGCTTAGCACAGAGCTTGATCAATGGACTATTTGTCAATACACCCAAATTTAAAAATCTACTTTGGAAGAAGCAATCGTGTAAACACAATAGCCAATCCTAAAAAACCCTTCCGGGATCACAGCACTAAAAAAAGAAGCTCGAAATAAAAGATGTTTATCAGTTTAAAATTGCATTAGCTCACTTAAAAAACACTAAATATGGATAACTTAGGGAATGGCTAAGACAAAACCAAGACCAAACAGCTCCATTCTCGTTGCTTTCTACTTAACTTAGTACTAATTTGCAACCCCTCTCCTCTCATTGTAGCCAATCACTGACAAGATCTTTATCAATCAGACCTATAATAGATTTTTAATTGTCCAACATTGAAGGGACGTCAACACTTCAAGCACCAACATAGACTGGACCCTAAAAAATATAGTTTCAATTGATTTAAGCCGTAATACATTTTTTACTTAACCATAAATCGATTTAACTTGAAAAAAATTTATCTCAAATCTAAACTGGCAAGCATTAGTTAGAAAGCGAAAGCTAGGAGCTAGAATCTGAGCTACAACAGACTCACTGTTACTTGAATTTACTTTTCTATGAGTCCAAATTTCCTGATATGCGAGGGCCATATGCGTTTTGTTGATTTTATTACTATTGAAGGACATGGGTTTACAAAAGAAAGACAGTTCCAAAATCTGATTCAGCAATTTCTAAAGTCCCCCACAATTGCACCTTTTACAAATGCTGTATTACGCGATCAGAATGCCAAAGGACCTCTTAAAGAAAAAATTGACCCTCTATTAGTTGAGTATTGGAACACATACACAAACCTTGATGCATATCAAGAGGGAATGAAATTACGCGCTTTATTTACCAATACTAATAATAATGACATAGAAACTATTTTCTCTAATACATCAACAATACTTGCCAGAAACCCTGAATGTGTTCTTTTGGAAAAAAAAATAATTGGCCATGTCATTTCATTTGGTATTACCCAATTAACAGCTGAACATAAGCATGCCTCTAGTCGTATGTTTGAAACAATTAAAGACAGGGGCTATATCCCCGATTTAAATGAATATTTTCAATTTTGTCTAGAAATATGCTCAAGCAAAACCAGCCAAGATGCCTGCTGTTTGTCTATTCAACATATGATAGGCCATTTGCATTTTCTAAGAGAATTCATACACCCATTTAAAACATGCGAGATTTATTCAGAACATCAGAAACAAGCTATAAATTTTGATCAATTAATCTCAAAAATTTTAGGAAAAGTAAATAAGAATTTAGAGAATTATTTAGGATATAACCGTGAAATTGAACTCCACGAAAAGTGCATCACCGATCTAGAAGAAAGCTATATGAAGTCTACTTCAAAACCACGTGAACTACCTCCTAAACACGACCATCAAGGATGCCTTGGCTATGAAACAGAAGAAGAATTTGCAATATTATCAACAGCATTATATGGCAGATGGCTATTAGATGATGCAGTCCAAAACAACCAAAATATTCTTCAAAGCTACCTACAAATATTCGAGCAAGATTTTACCGAAAATGGGACTCTGAAAGAAATAAGAGCGTGCTTAAACTACTGGAATCGTAATATTCCTTATGTCAAAAAAAGAATTCACGCACTAAGGGCGCTAAATAATTTCACCCCTAATAAACAAGATCAATCTAATGAAATTTATCGTAAAGTAACATTAGAAGAGGTCGATGCTTTACTTAAACTTAAATATTTCTCGCAATCAATTCGCTCGATTGAAAAAGAGAAATGGTTTTATGCCAAAAATGCAAATTCTGGCGTACAACATCCATATCTCTGTGAAATTAAGCTAAAACCAGGTGCATACGAACTTTTGATGAACCTTATCCAAAATGATGGACAGTATGCTGCGATTGTTAAGAAAGAGGGAGAACCATTTTGCTTTGGAGTTCACGAGGATGCATTACCATATTTCAATAGACTTATTTTAGAAGTTACGATCAGAGACTCAAATACAAATAAAAAGATAAATCACATTGAATTTCATAACCTACCCGCAATTGACACCACCCATTTGCTATTTGATTTTTCCACTACTTTAGATTCAACACCACCCTACCTAAACCAGTCACGCTTAGTAGAAAAAAATATTCAGGACGTTACCACTCAAAATAAATATATCACTAAAGAGAATACTGAAAG
>CAYXLV010000280.1:0-3135 GCA_964465995.1 uncultured Coxiellaceae bacterium
GATTTATTTATTGAAGCTTGTCTTAAGAAAGGGGAGTGAGCACTTTCTTAAGCTTAATTTTTTGGGGTGACACTGCTGCAATCAATGCTGCCTGCTAGCAATGGTTTATTGCCTACTTGAGTCACGGCGTAACCGACATAAAAAGTAAAAGTAAAACTGGTTGTTGCCGTGATGGGTTCGTTAGCTGTTAGGGTGTAAGCACAGTCGCCGCTGCAGTAAGCGGGTGATTGTTGGTAGGTAAAACCTGCGCAGTTATTTTGAAAGACGGTGACTTTGGGGTGGTAGTAATTGAGTGCATTTCTTGATGTGATCTTTAGTGCGGGAGTAATCTTTTCGCCTTTAGTGGGATCAAACTCTATGCTGACACAGTGGGTGCCGGCGTTTTCAAGTCCAGCTGTATATTTAGTGCCATTGATACTGGCGTACATTGAGCCAGCATAATTCAAGATGGATTGTCTGCTGGAGACGCAAACGGTTGCGGTTTGTGTGGCTGCAAGGCTGATATTGAATAGACAAAGACCTAGCGTGATAAAAAAAAGTTGCATCGTTTTCATAATACTTCGCCGTTATTTTTTGAATGGTTGTTGAGAGTAACTATAGCGCTTTAGTGGCTAAAACAGCGTGTTTAGGCGGTTTTATGGGATTAACTGCTTGATTTTATTGGTGCTAAATTTTTTACCATTTGGCTTGCTGGCAAGGCCCGTTCGTTGAATTTATGGGGCGCTGATACCATTGAGTATTGATCAGCCATCGCCTATCATAGGTGCTAATTTTTTGATGTGTATAGGATTAATAATTATGAGTGATACCGACAACTCCCCGGCGACCATCGTTGATGAAAATGAACAAATCGCGATACGTCGTGGCAAGCTGGCCAAACTGCGTGATCAAGGCTGTGCTTATCCCAATGATTTTGATCGCGATGCTTTGGCTGCTGATTTGCATGCGGAGTTTGAACATTTGAGTCATGATGAGTTAGAGCAAAAAGTGATTCAAGTGAAAGTGGCGGGGCGGATGATGTTGCGGCGGTTGATGGGTAAGGCGAGCTTTTCTCATATTAAAGATATGTCCGGCCAAATTCAGTTATACATTGCGCGGGATAATTTAGCCGACGGGGTTTATCAAGAATTTAAGACATGGGATTTGGGGGATATTGTTGGTGCGGAAGGCACTTTATTTAAAACTAAAACGGGTGAGCTCTCTGTTAAAGTGACAGCATTGCGTTTATTAACTAAATCATTACGACCACTGCCAGATAAATTTCACGGTTTACACGATCAAGAACAACGGTTTCGTCAGCGCTATTTGGATTTAATGGTGAACGAAGAGACGAAACGAATTTTTCATATACGTTCCAAAATTGTTGCTGAGTTGCGTCATTTTTTGAATGATCACGGTTTTACGGAAGTTGAAACACCAATGATGCAAGCATTGCCAGGCGGTGCAGCAGCAAAACCTTTTAAAACACATCACAATGCTTTAGATATGGAGTTGTTTTTGCGGATTGCGCCGGAGCTTTATTTAAAGCGTTTAGTTGTTGGTGGTATGGAAAAGGTGTATGAAATTAATCGTAACTTTCGCAATGAAGGTATTTCAACGCGGCATAATCCTGAATTTACCATGTTGGAATTTTATCAGGCGTATGCAAATTACGAAGACATGATGAACTTAACTGAAAATATGTTTCGAACGCTCGCTGAGAAAGTGTTGGGTCGAACGGCGATTACTTATCAAGGTACAACTATGGATTTAGGCAAGCCTTTTCGTCGGTTAACGATGCAGCAAGCGATTACTGAATATCATCCTGAGATTACTGCAGCGCAGCTAAATGATGAGCAGCAAGCACGGGCGTTGGCGAAGCAGCATGATATTGCTATTCCGGGTGATGCTGGGTTAGGTAAAGTGATTTTAGAATTGTTTGAAAAACTGGTGGAGCGGCAATTGCTTGAGCCAATATTTATTACGGATTTTCCTGCTGAAGTGTCGCCGTTGGCGCGTAAAAAAGCGGATAATCCTTTTTTAACTGATCGCTTTGAGTTTTATGTTGGTGGGCAAGAGTTGGCGAATGGTTTTTCTGAGTTAAATGATCCAGATGATCAGGCTGAGCGTTTTCAGCAGCAAATTACTGCCCGTGAAGCCGGGGATGAAGAGGCGATGCGTTATGATCAAGACTATATCAATGCATTGGAATACGGTTTGCCGCCGACTGCGGGTGAAGGTATTGGGATTGATCGTTTGGTTATGTTGTTGACGGATAGTGCTTCGATTCGTGAGGTTATTTTATTTCCGTTGTTGAGAGAAAAATAAAGATCGTAAATAGGATTCCGTTGAGTATGCAATCTATTCATCTTGATCAGCTGGCACTGATTCAATTCACTGGTGCTGATGTTGCGAAATTTTTGCAGGGTCAGTTGACTTGTGATGTGAATGAGGTGACTGAGAGTCAGGCAACTTTAGCAGCTTGTTGTGATCATAAAGGACGCATGATTGCGAATTTTTTTGTTTTTTTAAAAGACTCCAATTTTTATTTTTTATTGCCAAGTGACATGGTGGATACTGTGATTGAGCACCTTGCTCGGTTTGCTGTTTTTTCAAAAGTGACGTTGCAGCGTTTCGATCAGTGGCAAATTGTGGGGGTGGTTGATGATGCTTTGGTTGAGTCAGCAGATTGTTCGCAAATAAAAATGCCGGGTGATTTAGAGCGTTATATATTGGTTGGCGAGGCGCATGCTTTGCAGTCGGTTGTGCAATCATCTCAAGCAATCAGTTTGGAGCGCTGGCAAATGCTGGATATTGATGCAGGATTCACTTTTATTTATCCCGCTACTAGTAATTTGTTTATTCCACAAATGATTAATTTGCAAAAATTGGGTGGTGTGAGTTTTAAAAAAGGCTGTTATGTTGGTCAAGAAGTTGTGGCGCGTACTCAGCACTTAGGAAAATTGAAGCGTCATTTATGCCGTGCAAAAATATCAATCGCAGTGCAGCCGGGTGACGAGGTTTCGCAAGCGCAGCAGGTGGTTGGAGTTGTGGCAAGCGCTGTTAAAGTCGATGATGATTACCAGTTGCTGGTTGTATTGCAAGATCGAGCATTCGTGTCGATAGATCAATCAGTTATGTTGCATGATGCTGTGT
>CAYXLV010000281.1:0-3123 GCA_964465995.1 uncultured Coxiellaceae bacterium
GCACAATTGGGCTATCTACTTAGTCCGTGTAGCAAAACCTGAGAAAAACAAAGCCAACTGTGGATCAAATGGCAATCGCCACGTTTATGGAATTGCCGAAGGGTTGAACTTAAACGGTTGTCGTGTGTTCATTCGCTTTGATTTAGTGGAAGACTTTGCTGATAAGCGCTACGCGCGGATCAAAGTAAAAACAGAAACAGATCCTTTGGGCAACGCGATTGAATCAGGACAAACAGCACTTATAAAACTTTTTAAAAGTGACCAACATCTCGATCCAGAAATATTGGTATGTCACGCCGCAGGCTGCTTGAGTTTAGACGAGCTTGATCAATTGCTCGAGAAAATCATCAGCGAACAAGCTCGCCAGCCCGGCAAAAATCAACAGAGTCATGAACAAAGCCAACGTATATTTTACAGAAGCGCTGGTGGCAATGAAAAAACCAGCGAAACTCACAATTGCTTAACTTGGCTGCGCTACATTTTAAATACCTTAAAAATCCCCTCAAACCGCGCCCTTTCACTACCGCGTCATGCCCTAGACAATCTTTTCACTGACCCTAACAATAGCCTACCCGCTTTGCCAACATTGTTTTCACCAATGCCAAACACATTAAAAGCAATTGATGTCAGCCAATGGTGCAATACGATTGAAAAAAATACTTTGAGTAAATGAAAGTATCCGTGATTACTCTCGATTACAGCGGCTTCTAGAGACAGTCATTTGCCCAAGCTTGCGACCCGGTCTTGGTGCTTTTTTATAATCATGCCAATTCACAACATCAAAATTGGTCAGCGTTGTTGGGTCTGGCATCTCGCCGATAATATTAGTCATTTCAAAATCGCCATAACTGGTTGTTGCACCCAATGGCCAACCTAAAATGGCACGCAGATGATTTTCAAATTGACTAATTACGGCACCTTCAATAGTCCAATGCCCAGTGTTATGCACGCGTGGCGCCATTTCATTGGCAACCAACTCACCATCGCGTTCAAAAAATTCTAACGCACAAATACCGACATAATTTAGCGATTGCATAATTGCGGTGAGATGCGTTTTTGCATTGGCAAAGTGTGGATCGTTAACTTTATTACGAGTGCGAATTAAAATACCTTGTTGATGGACATTTTCACTAATGTCATAAAAAACCATCTGCCCAGCTGCGTCTCTTGCACCTACCAATGACACTTCACGCTGATAGGGAATAAACTCTTCTAAAATACAACCCTGGCATTGCGCTTCAGTTATAGTAGCTAAAGTTTCCGCGTCTTTGATAACCACCTGCCCTTTGCCATCATAGCCCTGCGTTCTTTTTTTTAAGACCAACGGTAAGCGGTGTTTTGCACAAGCGTCTTTTAATTGCGCTAGATTATCAATCACATCGTATTGCGTAGTCGGCACCTTTAGCTGATTAAAAAATTGTTTTTCAAGCAAGCGATCTTGCATAACGCTGATTGCATTTACGCCTGGATGTAGAGCTTTAGATTGCAGAATAAATTCTAATGTAGCAGGTGGGATATTTTCATTTTCATAGGTCACCACATCAACTTCTTTAAGAAAACTAGCTAATGCTTGCAAATCATCGTATTCACCTAAAAAAGTTTGCCCCAAATACTTAACCGACTCGGTGGCGGCAGGCGCATAAAATGCAAAACTTAAACCTAAAGGAATGCCGGCCAATGCTAACATGCGGCTTAATTGACCAGCGCCTAAAATACCGACTCTCATTGATTGTCCTCAAGCTGATGGTCACTTAACACGCGCTCGGTTTGCGCTGCACGATATTGTTCGAGATTTTCTAAAATATCCGTGTGTTGATTGGCCAAAATCGCGGCTGCAGCAAGTGCAGCATTAATTGCGCCGGCTTTGCCAATAGCAACGGTATTCACTGGAATTCCAGCTGGCATTTGCACAATAGACAGCAATGAATCCAAACCATTTAACGCCTTGGATTGCACTGGCACACCAAATACCGGCAACGACGTTTTGGCTGCCAACATGCCTGGTAAATGCGCGGCACCACCAGCGCCGGCAATAATCACTTGAAAACCATTAGCACGAGCTGATGCAGCAAAATCAAATAATAAATCAGGGGTTCGGTGGGCTGAAATCACTTGGGCGTGATAAGTAATATTGAGGGCTTTTAGCGTAGCGGTTGTGTGTTGCATAGTATCCCAGTCAGATTTGGAACCCATTACAACGGCGACCATGGGTTTTGGCATTCGATCGTCTCCTGTTGATTTGTCGCCAGCTAGCTGGCTGTTTGGCCATAGCATAAAGCATTTGCTGGATTTGTTGTACGCAAACTTTTTACGGTCAACCATTGACCATCAACCAAGTGGCGTAAGACGGTATGCTGGTTGAGCAACTGAGTTAATCTTTCAGGCGAAGCATCAGCATAGACCGTTAAGCGAATTGGTTCATGCATCCGCTGATCACGAAAAAACACACTTTGCAGTGCCAAGCCATATTTTAAATCGCTTTGATTGCCTTCCATCACACCAACACCTGGCAACACGTTATGAATAATTTTATTCCCACTACTAAAATGCTGCGGATCAACCGTTGAAAAATAATATTGACTATTAATCCAGTGCGCCACGACGACCGGACCTAAAAATATGGACTCTAAAATCGCACCATCTTGATCCAACTCAGGCTCATAAGAATGCAAAAATACACGGCGCTTTAAATCCAGTGATTGAGTTAAGCGACGTGGCGCAATAATCATTGCAGCATTATTCGCTAAACCCCATTCTGGAATGAGCTCCGCCCAATGACTAGCGCGGCGCGCTACTTTTCGATCACCGGGTAAATCTTGCAAACGCTCTTGCTGTAAACGTTTACCAGCCAACTGCGCATCATGTTGAATAGTGCGTAAGCGTTGTTGTTGCTCAGACGTTAATCCAGCGGTTGGTAAGTGCCATTCAATTTGATCGGTTGTGGTTTGGTGACACGCGGCTATAAAAACAGTTGTGGTGGGAATATCAATATTCTGTGCGCGCAATTTTTCTCTAACCGAGGGGTGATTTAATACTTGGCAAGCAAACATCGCATTACTCATACCAGAATTACCACCACAAGCACCGCAGTCCAATGCTGCTTGGAAAGGGTTATTTTCAGTT
>CAYXLV010000282.1:0-3118 GCA_964465995.1 uncultured Coxiellaceae bacterium
AGATTGTCGCACTTGGATAAAGCTTTTTTAATGCAGCAATCATGTAACCATTACGTGCACCGCAGCATAAAATAATCTCAGGCTTTATCTTAATATAATCCAACCTGGCTAGTTGCTGCGCCAGCACCGCCTCCTCTAAAAAAGCCACGCTTGCAAAAGTCGCAGCAGCTCGGTCGCGGGCTTTAATAAGCTTTTTAACATCGATCATCGTGTCACCTAGTCTCTGCCCACAAGTAAAGCATTTACCGTCATCCCGCGGCCATGACCGCGGGAACCATGAACTCACTCTAGTTTACACGACAGAATCGCGAACCTCGGTGGTTGGAGGCCCTTACAATGACAGTAACGCTCACTTGTGGGCAAGGGTTATCCTGTCACTACACCCTTTGTTTTACTCATTTCATCTTTATACGTAAAATGATTGCAGGTAAGGATACCAAAGGAGAAAATTTATGCCACTACTGAACACCCAAACGAGTTGGGGCAGTGTTGCGAAAGCACTGCATTGGTTAATTGCCCTACTGGTTATTTTTATGCTACTCCTTGGTCTCACGATGGGAAACTTCCCAAAACCCTTTAAATACACGCTTTACGCCATCCACAAATCAACTGGATTGACTATTTTACTGCTCATGCTAATTCGCCTTGCTTGGCGTCTGATTAATGTCACACCAACACTGCCCCAACATCTACCCCACTGGCAGCAAATTGCCGCCCGCATTTCACATGCGCTTTTGTACATCACGCTCATTGCGATGCCGCTAAGCGGCTGGGTAATGTCCACTGCTGCTGGCAAACCAACAACATTTTGGTGGTTATTCACCATTAATGCGCCTTTTGTGCCTGCCAGCAAAGCACTGGCTGGATCCGCTAGGCAATTGCACGGCATACTGGCTTGGACCATCGTGACATTACTGACTATTCATATAATTGCCGCTTTGAAACATCACTTTTACCATAAAGACACGATACTAAAACGCATGCTGCCTTGCTGCAAAAAATCATCTTTATAGCAACCTGCATTGGGCTTTGCCATACTGCGGCGGATGGTGAAGCAGCTAATATCAACACTTAAAAAAGCCATTCACTGGCTTTTTCCGCAAACCTGTTTATTTTGTCTAGCGAAAGTTGCATCTGACCTGCCGCTTTGTGTTGGTTGTTTTGATGACTTACCCTGGAACAATAGTGCGTGTTTTAGTTGTGGCAGCCCACTGCCATTTACTAATGAACAACAATACTGCGCAAGATGTATTCGCCAACCGATGCCATTTACCCATAGCTTTGCCATGTTCCGCTATGAACAGCCGATTGTGCAGCATATTATTGGGCTGAAGTTTTATCAGCAATTAGGCGCTGCTGCTTTTTTAGGGGAGCTAATGGCATTGCAACTGCAAAAACATTATCAACAGCAACCGCTGCCAGAATTAATTATCCCCATTCCATTGCACCCAAAACGACTACGCCAACGTGGATTTAACCAAGCCTTGTTAATTGCAAAGCCGATTGCGCGACGGCTTGGGATTGCTCTTAGTCAAGCGTGCTGCCAACGCATTAAGCACACGGTTGCGCAGACATCGTTAAGCAAACAAGCGCGACTGAAAAATATTAGGAATGCGTTTCAGCTAACAGAAGCAATTCATGCAACACATGTGGCGCTGGTTGATGATGTGATGACCACTGGGCAGACCGCACGTGACCTGAGTCTTTTGCTGAAAAAAAATGGAGTGCTGCGGGTCGATGTTTGGGTTTGTGCGCATGCTCGTGGTTGAGGGATGATTACATGCGACGTACTAGAGTGCTAACGAGAGCTCTTTCTCTTGCCGTTTCATACTGCGTATCTACCACCTCTTCAAAACAAGATCTACGGTAGCCATTCCATAACTTTGCAAAAAATGTTTCTGAATTAGCGCTATGTGACTTATCTATCTCATGCCTCAGTTCCTGCACCCATGGGGTGAAGTCAATATGATTAATTTCGGTTTGCATATTTTGGTGATAGTGCTCAACAAATTCGGTATCTAAGCCAACCGCTAAATGAGCTTTTGCTTCGCCACCCACTCCAGAGTATCCACCTAATGCCATATAAGTTCTCAACTTTGGACTGCACTTATCAAACGTTATTCCAGCACCAGCTTTAGCTTTAATACCAATACCACCACTAACCACACCCTCTCCTTGCACAGTTAAACCAAAGAAAGCAAATTCATCTGTTTTTAGCGAAATATTTGCATTTGGGCCCAACAAACCTAGTTCAATATCTGCAGTCGCATTAAGTCCACGATCTGTTGATAATGATGCTTTAGTTGATGCTTGCGCATTAAGAAGGTTAGCCTCACATCCAGCAGCACCGATACCATTTAAATCTATGCCGCCCTGCACAGTTTGTAATTCTGCCTTCCAACCTAAATCTGCCTCAGCCTTTAAGATTTTTTTAGCATAATCATACTTAGCGGAATAAGAACCATGCACACCATTGAGTAGAGTTGGATTAAAAAGCAAGCCGTCACTCGATGCCACCTTACTCCACTGCCATACTGGATTAGGATTTGAGTTTAGAAAAACATTTTCATAGCCAATAGAAAGTTCTTTTGTAAACTTCTGGTTAGTATTTTCTTGCTTCACCTGCTCTTTCATTCGAGCAGCATTAGTGTATTTCGCAGAATCATCTAAATTATAGAGTTGTGGGCGATGACGACCTGGTTTCGTACTAATTCGGACATCATGCGTGTCAGGATTAAATGTATTATTTGAATAATTTTGTGAATGACTTGTATCTTCTGTCTTTGAACCAGTAGCAGAGCTAGCACCAAGTTTACTGAGCGCATGCGATTGCGACATTAGCGGAAATTTAGTCTTTTTCGCATCAATAATATTATTTTTCAGCACAGGTATTTTTTTATGACCTCTAGCTGAAAAAAAACCATTTTCATTTAATTTAGCTTTAGCGGATTTAAAATTTCCATTCAATTGGTTCAAATGACTTCGATTAGCTAGCGGTAAATCAATACCGAAATTAAGCTCTTTGTTTTGATGCACATGAATACTGTTGGGACTACTTGTATGAGCTTTTCCATGCATTGACTGAGCGAGTAAACCCGTTCCTTCTGCACCATGAATT
>CAYXLV010000283.1:0-3113 GCA_964465995.1 uncultured Coxiellaceae bacterium
AGCTAGGCTACTGAATATATGTAGAAAAATAATTCTTCAAAAATTTTCTACGCAACAGGAAACTGCTTTAACTCCCGCCGAATCCGCGCATACAACATTGGCAGCCAGCGTGGACGAACGCGCCCGTAAACCGGTTGATAGAGACGAAAATCGTCTGGCGCAATGACCACAATGACATTCTTAATGCCAACTTGTGCAACCAGTGGAAATAATTGTTGGATAGCATAATTACCAATTGCGATACAGCCAACTGATAAATGATTGCCATGAATAAAAATATTGTCGCCCAAGTGATGGCGATGATCATTACGCGCCATACGGCGATCAAACGCATTGGGATAATTTAAGTGCATGGATAAATCAAATCGGCTATCTGGATTGAGACCAATAATATGATAGATACCTTCGGGAACTTGATAGTCACCGGAATGCAGCTTTGGCCCAGGACCACCGCTGGCGGCTAGTACTCGATAGGTGCGGATATAATGCCAACGACCGGTGTTTTTGGCATACACTTCAAGCTTTTTGCCAGATTTAAAAATCAAAAATGCGAGCTTACGTGGCGGATAAGGCACCCCAGCGCGCTCAAAATACGGCTGCAGATGGCGACGCGCAACTCCTTCATATTTATGGACTTTTCGGTACAGCTCGCGCTGCCAGCTGGTGGTCGACTGGGTTGCGCAGCTTGGGAGGGTGATTAACATAAGGACCAGGGATAACAGGTAACAACATTTCTTTAGCATTCGGACAACAACTCTAACTCTGTTCATTATTTGGCCAGGAGGTTAGCATCGGATGATGCGGTTGTCTATAAATAATTCGCAAAAAGAGATACCCAAATAAACCAGAAAGCAAGGAGCCTGCAATAACCCCAAGCCGCACCAGTGCTGGATAATGGCCCCCAGTCGCGCCAAACGCCAAGCTGCCGATAAACAGACTCATAGTAAAACCCACACCAGCTACCGCTGCCACGCCATAGATACCTGCCGCAGAAGCACCGCGGGGCATACGCGCAATCTTGGTTTTTATCGCTAACATCGAGGCTCCCCAAATCCCCAACTGCTTACCCACAAATAGGCCAAGCGCAATACCTACAGGAACAGGGCCCAATACTTCTGACCAAGAAACACCTGCAAACGAAACACCGGCATTCGCAAATGCAAACAACGGCAAAATCCCAAAAGCTACCCACGGGTGCAACTTGTGCTCTAAGTCACGCAAAGGTGAGACCTTGGGATTTTTGGGGTCACGGAGTGGAATCACGAGCGCAATAAAAATCCCAGCTAAAGTTGCATGCACACCAGACTTTAAAACACACACCCAAAGTATGGTGCCAACTAATATATAAGGTGCAAAACGCGTTACCCGCAACCGGTTCAATAAAAGCAGAACCGCTGCTAAGCCTAAGGCCACCATCAACAGTAACATTGAGATATGCCGCGTATAGAAAATTGCGATAATAATAATGGCACCGATATCGTCAAAAATAGCTAATGCAGTAAGAAATATTTTTAAAGACGGCGGTAAACGTGAACCCAATAAGGCTAACAAGCCTAATGAAAATGCAATATCAGTCGCTGTTGGAATTGCCCAACCTCGCAACGCGACGGCATCACCCCAATTGCAATAGACATAAAGGATAGCGGGAACTAGCATACCACCAACCGCCGCAATGGCCGGTAAACTTGCTTTGGATAAGTGGTTTAATTCGCCCTCACACATCTCACGTTTAATTTCCAAGCCCACTAGTAAAAAGAAGACGGCCATAAAACCGTCATTAATCCAAAGTAATAATGGCTTGGAAAGCTGCCAGGTACCCAGCTGAAAAGTCACCGGTAGATTGAATAAAGCTTGATAGCTATGGTGTAACGGAGAGTTATCAACCAACATCGCTACCACCGCAGCGACTAATAAAATAACGCCGCTGCTGGATTCTAGCTTTATAAACTCACGGAAATATTTAACCGGCACACTGTCTCCCTTTAAACTGAATCAGACTGCTTTGCTCAGCCACCGAGAGTACAGTTATAAATTAATGCTGCTAACCAAAAGAAAATAAAAAAATCAATAAAACCCCAAATGCCGCCAACAATACCACCTAAAAATGTTGGGGAGTAGCCTAAATAAGCTGAACCTAAGATGTTAATAAAGGGGGCGGCAAAACCCCAGACCCAACCAGCCCAGCCCAACAACAACAGGTCAAGTCCTCCTAACAATCCAAACGCAAAACCCAAACGGGCAGGACTTAAACGTGTACAAGCTTTTGACATAGCAATCTCCTTTGCAAAGTGGTGAATTCCTTGGCGAGGATTATACAGAGTTTGCCTAACTCAAGCCAGACACCGTCTGCTGCTGCAAATTCTTCACCAGCGCCAAACGAATCCCATGCAACACTAAATCAGAAACAATAGTGGTAAAGAGATTTTCAGATTCAAACAAATGCGCAAAGCCACCCGTACCAATCACCACCACGTCTTGATTGGCAAACACTTCATCATTGATACGTTGAATAATTTCACGCAATGCACCCAGTTGACCAAAGTAGATACCCGATTGAATATTTTCTGCCGTGGTACGCCCCACAGCTAACTCTGGCTGCAAAATCTTAACGGAGGATAATTTCGCTGTTGCATTACTCAAAGCTTCCATCGAAATGCGCACGCCTGGCATAATCGCCCCACCTAAATATTGCTTACTAGCCGAGATCGCGCAATAGGTTGTTGCCGTCCCAAAATCAACCACCACAATATTTTTATCTGGAAATAAATCAATCGCCGCAATCGCATTCGCAATACGATCTGCACCAACTTCTAAAGGATTCTTACGTTTGATTTGCAAACCCGTTTTCACACCTGGCTGCAAAATAAAAGGCTCTAATTTAAAATACTTCAAACACGCCGCACGAATTGAATAATCCAACGCTGGCACCACCGAACACAAAGCAATATGCGCTAACTCATCCGGATTTAAATTATTTTCACGAAACACACTCCGCAAAAACACACCAATTTGATCAGAGGTACTTTGCTCTTTACTGGGATAACGAAATGAAAATAACAACTGCCCATCATCAAACACTCCACCAAAAAGATGCGAGTTACCTACATCAATAC
>CAYXLV010000284.1:0-3111 GCA_964465995.1 uncultured Coxiellaceae bacterium
TGTCAGCAAAATAACCGCATTAGCAAAAGACTAATCACGCTCTTTATCGGTGATCAGCGTTCGTGTCGTTGAAGTCATTCCTGGCAAGTCAGTGATTGGCTTAGAGCTTCCAAATGATCATCGCGAAGTCGTGTCTTTGCAAGATGTTTTAGCGTCTAGACAATATAACAACGCGCGTTCGGTTTTATCCTTAGCGCTTGGTAAAGATATTGCTGGTCACCCAGTGATTGTCGATTTAGCTAAAATGCCACACTTACTGGTTGCGGGAACAACCGGCTCTGGTAAATCCGTTGGTTTAAACGCGATGCTGCTGAGCCTCTTATACAAAGCCTCACCCCAACAATTACGTTTAATCATGATCGATCCAAAAATGCTGGAGCTGGCCGTTTACGATGGCATTCCGCATTTATTGACGCCCGTGGTAACAGATATGAAAGACGCCTCCAATGCGTTGCGTTGGTGTGTTATCGAAATGGAACGCCGTTATCGCTTAATGGCCGCTTTAGGTGTGCGTAACCTAGCGGGCTTTAATGCCAAAGTGGGCGAGGCAATTGCGAAAGGTAAGCCGCTACTCGATCCTTTTACACGTGATGAAGAAACCGGTGAGCCAAAAACTCTAGATGAGCTTCCGCAAATTGTCGTTATTGCAGATGAGTTTGCTGACATGATGGTCGTGGTCGGCAAGAAAGTTGAAACACTTATCGCGCGTCTTGCCCAAAAAGCCCGTGCGGCAGGTATCCACTTAGTGCTCGCCACACAAAGACCATCAGTAGATGTTATTACCGGATTAATTAAAGCCAACATTCCTACTCGTATTGCTTTCCAAGTGTCTTCAAAAATTGACTCGCGCACCATCTTGGATCAACAAGGTGCTGAGCAGTTATTAGGGCATGGCGATATGTTGTATTTAGCGCCGGGTACCGGTGTGCCAGTGCGTGTGCACGGTGCGTTTGTTTCTGATGATGAAGTGCATCGCGTGGTTGGTTATTTAAAAGAAAATGCTGAGCCAAATTATTGCGAAGATATTTTAAATGAAAATATCGGCCAAGATTTAAGTGGCTACACCCAAGCCGCTGATGGTGAAAATGATGCTGAGCGTGATGAGTTTTATGATGAAGCCGTGCACTTTGTCGCCAAATCACGCCGCGTGTCCATCTCCAGTATTCAAAGACGTTTTAAAATTGGTTACAACCGCGCAGCGCGTATTGTGGAAGCCATGGAGACAGCCGGTGTGGTCAGTGCGATGGAAAATAATGGTTCGCGTGAGGTGTTGGTGCCACCACCAACGGAATAAATTAATCGTTGCAATTAGGAATATTATGAAAAAAATTCAAAGCTTATTATTAATACTTGGATTCATGGCAGTTAGCCAATTAGCCTTGGCGAAAAATACTGCGGCTACGGAGTTAAGTCATTTATTAAGTCAAATCAAAACCTATCAAGCTGACTTTAAGCAAACTACGTTTGGGAATCGCGAAAATATTGCATTGGTCACCCGCGGTAAAATGTATCTTATGCATCCGGGTAAATTTCGTTGGGAAACTAGCAAGCCTTTTAAACAAGTGATTATTGCTAATGGCTCAACCTTATGGGTGTATGATATTGATTTGCAACAAGCGACAAAACGGCAAATTAGCACCGCTAAACCTACCGATCCTGCGGCTTTATTAACAGGAAATTTTAATAACCTAGTACGCCAATACAAAATCACTAAATTATTACATGGCTGGTATCAATTGCAGCCCCGTAAAAAAGGTGGTGCTTTTCAATTAGTGCGTTTGCAATTTCATCGCGGCAAGTTAGTGGCCATGATGTTAGATAATCGACTCGGTCAAACCAGTCAATTTTTAATGACGAATGTAAAAGTGAATCGCCGCCTTGATCCGAAATTATTTATCTTCACTGCACCTCGCGGTGTGACTGTCTTACAACAATGATCAAGACCTCCGCAACTGAATACATGCCGCTTGCAACGCGCATGCGCCCGCGCTGTCTAGCAGACTTTTATGGGCAGCAACATTTATTGTCACCGGGTAAACCACTTTACCAAGCCATCGAGGAAGGTAAATGCCACTCAATGATTTTGTGGGGACCGCCTGGCACCGGTAAAACGACCTTGGCAGAAATTATGGCCATGCAAAGCGGTGCGCGCATCGAGCGTTTGTCCGCGGTGTTGGCTGGGGTTAAAGAAATACGCGAAGTGGTAGCACGAGCGGAGTCAGCTCAACATATGCATCAAGCCACCATTTTATTTGTGGATGAGGTGCATCGCTTTAATAAAGCGCAGCAAGATGCTTTTTTACCGCATGTTGAAAATGGCACGATTATTTTAATTGGTGCAACCACGGAGAATCCGTCTTTTCAATTAAATAATGCTTTATTATCACGAGCACGGGTTTATGTTTTAAAGTCGCTAACCGATGCGGATTTGCTAGCAGTGATTGCGCGCGCTCTAGCAGATAGTCAGCATGGTTTAGGGTCCCGACAAATTGAATTGGCGGATACTTTACGCGAGAAAATTGCGCGTGCTGCCGATGGTGATGCACGCCAGTGTTTAAATTTATTGGATATTTTATCTGACTTTGCGCAGCCAGAGGCGGATAAAGAAGTGATTACTGCAGCTGCAGTCACTGAAGTCTTAGCGCAAAGTGTGCGTCGTTTTGATAATGGTGGTGAAGATTTTTATAACCAAATTTCAGCGTTGCATAAATCGGTACGTGGTTCTGATCCTGATGCGGCATTGTATTGGTTTTGTCGTATGATCGATGGTGGTTGTGATCCGCATTATATTGCACGACGTGTCGTGCGCATGGCGAGTGAAGATATTGGCAACGCTGACCCACGTGCACTTGAGTTAGCGCTGAATGCTTGGCAAAGCTATGAACGACTGGGCTCACCAGAGGGTGAGTTGGTATTAGCGCAAGCGATTGTTTATTGCGCGGTAGCGGCGAAAAGTAATGCGGTATATATGGCGTATAAGTCTGCGTTAGCCGCTGCCAAACAATCAGGCAGTTTGGACGTGCCACTGCATTTGCGTAATGCGCCGACTCAATTAATGAAGTCGTTAGATTATGGAAAAGATTATCGTTATGCACACGATGAAAAAAATGC
>CAYXLV010000285.1:0-3107 GCA_964465995.1 uncultured Coxiellaceae bacterium
GATAACTGGTTGCGTAATGCAAATGGTAAAGGCGCTTGCACGATTACCAACGGCTCTTTAAAAAATCTTAATCTGCTGAGCATCATTGCCAAAGGTCTTGCCTTTTTAAAACAAAGCCCAATTAAAACGTCTGATTCTAAAAACACTAACTTCAGCAGCATCCAAGCATTGTTCACCATTAAAAATGGTTTAGTGAATAATTATAAACTGGCATTGAATGCAGCACGCTTAACCGCAACGGGCAAAGGGACTGTTTACCTACCGACCCAAGCGATTCGTTATCATATTGTCGCCAATTATGCTGGCACTAATTTTGCGATACCGATTATTATTACCGGCACCTTAGACAAGCCATCGCCCAAGCCTAACATTCCTGCACTAGGCGAAATGTTATTGAAAAAAAGCATTAAAAATCGTGTCGGTGGGTTTATTAATAATCTTTTAAAATAAACATGCACTCACCATCGCAATTTGCAACAACAGTTTTACAGTGGTTTGACCGTTATGGTCGGCATAACCTACCTTGGCAGACTAACCCAACCCCTTACCGAGTTTGGCTGTCTGAAATCATGTTGCAGCAAACGCAAGTAACTACTGTTATTCCTTACTTTCAAAAATTTATTAAAAGCTTTCCCTCGCTTAAAGCACTCGCCAATGCTGATCAAGATGATGTGTTAGCGCATTGGTCTGGGCTTGGATATTATGCACGTGCACGCAATTTGCATGCCTGCGCCAAAGCGATTGTTAGCAAACACCAAGGCCGCTTTCCCAAAACCGTTGCTGAATTAGCTGCATTACCTGGCATAGGGCGCTCAACGGCAGGCGCGATTCTTTCATTAGCAATGAAGCTACCTGCGCCAATTTTAGATGGCAATGTTAAACGTGTTTTAACACGCTATTTTGCAATAGCCGGTTGGCCCGGCAAAAGTGATATTCAACAACAATTATGGGAAGTATCAACGCAGTATACGCCAACCACGCGCACCAATGATTTTAATCAAGCGATGATGGATCTTGGCGCAACAGTTTGCACCCGTAGCAAACCAGCGTGTACACAATGCCCTTTGCAAACGCATTGCCAGGCGCACTTAACCGATACAATCGCACTTTACCCAACTCGCAAACCAAAACCCAACCGCCCTGAAAAACAGACCACCATGTTAATTTTGCAAAACCAAACAAATCAGGTGTTATTGCAAAAACGCCCACCAACAGGCATCTGGGGTGGTTTATGGAGTTTTCCAGAACTGAATCACAACAGTTCTAAAAAACAAATCATTGCTTGGTGCCAAACACAATTTCATTGCGATGTGTTAGCCCAGCAATTTGGTGATTATGTCACGCATGACTTTAGTCATTTTCGATTACACATTTTACCTTGCCACTTGCAAATCGCCGTTAAAAACCAAGTTATGGATTGTGACAACTTGATCTGGTATAACGTGGCAGACGCATTACCGGGCGGTATAGCGGCGCCAATCAAAAATCTATTAGCCTCAATCAGCAAAGCGAGATAACAATGACAAGAACTGTAAAATGCAAAAAACTAGGAATTGAAGCACCTGGTTTAGATGAGCCACCTTTTAATAACGAACTTGGCCAACTTATTTATGACAATATTTCAGAACGCGCTTGGCAAGCATGGCTTGAACATCAAACAATGTTAATTAATGAATACCGATTAAATTTAACCGACCCACAATCAAAAACTTTTTTATTTGCAGAAATGGAAAAATTTTTATTTAGTGGTGGCAGCGCCAAACCACCGGGTTATACCGAAGATGAATAAACTCTTTTGCATTTTTTTTACACATATTGATTACAAAATAATCATGTGTAACTTTCATTGCAAAGATATCCATATAATCGCTTGACTCTAAGTGTATGAGCGGGTTTAATTTATCCCTCTAATGGATTGGCCAGATAGCTCAGTCGGTAGAGCAGAGGACTGAAAATCCTCGTGTCCCCAGTTCGATTCTGGGTCTGGCCACCATGTCCTTTACCACAAAAGGATAAGCATGATGCAATCAGGACCGTTCGACTTAGCCAACGGCTTTCTTCCTAATCAAGATCCCCTCCTCCATTTATCAGCTGCATTTTCCGAATGGGAATCGCTTGCTCAAGAATTACCAAAATTATTAGTCAGCGATAAAACCCGACAAACGATTGATCAACTACCAGCCTTTCCTTACCAACAATTACAATCTTTAGAAGAATATGAACGTGCGATGTTAATTTTGTCCTACCTTGGGCATGCCTACGTTTGGAATAATAAAAAACCCACTGACGCTATCCCTGAAAGTTTAGCTACCGCATGGTACCAAGTTGCAACACGCTTGGGCCGACCACCCGTTTTATCCTATGCTTCTTACGCACTTTATAATTGGTCACGCTTAGATAAAAACCGCGGCATTGAGCTTGGTAATATTGCACTGGCACAAAATTTTTTAGGCGGCGTTGATGAAGAGTGGTTTATTTTAATTCATATCGATATTGAAGCAAAAGCTGCACCTGGCATTGCTGCCATCTTACCAGCGCAACAAGCCGTAAGAAATCAAGATGACGATGCGTTGCAACAACAGTTAGCGCTGATGGTACAAACATTAACAGACATTAATACCAGCATGGATCGCATGCCCGAGCATTGTGATCCTTACATTTATTACCATCGAGTACGCCCTTATATTCACGGCTGGAAAGCTAATCCCGCATTACCGAATGGATTGCTGTATAACGGCGTGACGGAATACCAACAACAACCGCAAAAATTTAAAGGTGAAACTGGCGCACAAAGCTCTATCGTTCCGTCTTTTGATGCCGCGCTAGATATTGAGCATGAAGATAATCCGCTAAAAGAACATTTAAATGAAATGCGACTATATATGCCACCACAGCATGTAGAGTTTATTAATACCGTTGAACAAGGCGCATCCATTCGACAATTTATTTTGGACAATGCACATAATAACTCTGCATTACGCGACCTTTACAACCAATGCATTCACTTACTGGATCGCTTTCGCCAAACCCACTTTCAATAATACGCAAAGTATATCCAAAACCAAAGCCAGACAACCCTCGCCAATCCAACCGAAGTGGGCACTGGC
>CAYXLV010000286.1:0-3105 GCA_964465995.1 uncultured Coxiellaceae bacterium
GATAATAACTGGCATCTCTTCATCCACCAAAGCAAGCGGACCGTGCTTTAATTCACCTGCCGGATAAGCTTCAGCATGCATATAAGAAATTTCTTTTAGTTTTAACGCACCTTCCATCGCAATCGGATGTTGGTCGCCACGCCCTAAAAACAAGGCGCTACCTTTATCCATAAAATTTTTAGAAATACGTTTGATTTGTTTATCAAGTTGTAAAGTTTCTTGCATCAACCCTGGCAAACTAGCAAGCTCTGCAGTAATTTTTTCAAGATCAGTGGCGGTGAGTGTTTGTTGTACTTGCCCAAGTACAATAGCTAATAATAATAAAGCAACCAATTGCGCGGTAAATGTTTTGGTTGCGGCCACTCCAATCTCTGCGCCTGCGCGAGTTAAAAAGGCTAAATCCGCTTCACGCACTAAAGAACTTTGCGACACATTACAAATACCCAGCGTTGCTAAAAAGCCTGATTTTTTCGCTTGGCGTAACGCGGCTAGAGTATCAGCTGTTTCACCAGATTGTGATAGTGCGATAAAAAGCGTGCCAGGCTCAACCACGGCTTTGCGATAACGGTTTTCACTGGCGATTTCCACTTGGCAAGGAATGCCGGCCATCGACTCTAACCAATAACGACCCACTAAACCCGCATGATAACTTGTACCACAGGCCACAATTAAAATACGTTTTGTTTGACTAAAAATGGTTTTAGCTTGATGACCAAATGTTTCCGGCATCAAGCTTTTATTAATGATATGTTCGTTGATGGTTTCATTAATTGCATCAGGCTGATCAAAAATTTCTTTTAACATAAAGTGGCGATACTTGCCTTTAGAGGCATTGGTTGCACTAGCGCTGGAGAGATGTATTTCACGTTCAATGCGTTGATCATTTTCATCGAGTATCACAATGTCATGCAGTTTTAACTGCGCAATATCACCGTCTTCTAAATAAATAAAACGTTGAGTAACCGGCAACAACGCTAATGGATCGGAAGCAATAAAGTTTTCGCCAATCCCCAAACCCAACACCAATGGGCTGCCACGACGTGCAGCATAAATACGATCAGGCTCATTAGTATTGATAATGCCTAATGCATAAGCCCCTTCGAGATCCGTAATCGCTTTACGAATAGCGCGGCACACATGTTTTTCTTGCTGGTAATAAAAGTGAATTAGATGGGCAACAACTTCGGTATCCGTTTCGGATTCAAATCGGTAGCCCGCTTCAATTAATTGCTGACGCAGTTTTTCATGATTCTCAATAATACCGTTATGCACCACCGCCACTTCTTTTTGTGAAAAATGCGGATGTGCATTGATTTGATTGGGTTGGCCGTGAGTGGCCCAGCGAGTGTGGGCAATACCGATATGCCCATCAACAGGATTGTCTTTTAAAGCGGCTTCCAGGCTAGACACTTTGCCCAAAACCCGCAGCCTCTCAACTTGATTTTCTTCTGAATTGACAAAAGCCATGCCGGCCGAGTCATAACCACGATATTCTAAACGCTTTAAACCTTCCAGTAAGATCTCTGCAACATTACGTTGCGCCACCGCGCCAACAATTCCACACATGGTTTTCCGTATCCTTATTAAATGATGATAGCCGGAAGGATAGTGGGTAAAGCGTTTTTATGCAATGGGATGCCGCATAGCTTGAAATACCATCTGCAGATGGTATTTTGCGGATTTTAGGAATATATTATGTCTTTTCAAATGGTTAGTGAGATATCCAGCGACTCAGTCCGTGAGGCAATGAACCTTCAATTTGTGCGTACCGAGCTTTTAGGAAAACTTGAGCCTCCCAGACAAAATGTCACCATCCTAAAAGGTGCCCGCGGGATCGGCAAATCCACGCTGTTGTTGCAATTTTTGCATCAACAGCAACTCAACAAGAACAAAGTATTATATATCTCAGCAGATAGTAGCTTATTAGATATGGGCTTAGCAGAGCTAGCGCATGAGTATCGCAAACGTGGTGGCGTTTATTTGGCATACGACGACATTCATAAATACCCAGGCTGGCAAGCTGAAGTGAAAACAATATTAGACGCTTTTCCGCAATTAAAGCTGTTGGTTTCAGGTTCATCCTCAATCAACTTGGATAGCGCCACGGTGGACTTAAGCCGACGCCATGTCATGTTGGCCGCCAAGGGTTTAAGCCTGCGAGAGTATCTTGCAAAAAATTACCAGCTAAATTTTCCCACTTGCAGTTTGGCGGATGTTTTGGCGAATGCACAAGAGATGGCGCAAGACATTGTGAGGGTGTGCCGCGATCATCAGTTGGATTTATTGGAAATCTTTCATCAGTATTTACGGTCTGGGTATTTTATATCTAGAGATAACTATTCGACTGAAGCGCTGTACTACGACAGCTTGTTAAACTCCATGAGCAGTATTGTTGATGCTGATATCGCCAATGTGCACCCAGATGTTGATAATTTAAGTCGCCAAAAAATGAAACTGCTACTCAAGCAGCTGGCAAGCAAGTGTCCCTTTACGCCAAACATCGCTGAGCTATCTAGAGGTCTCAGTATTAGCAACGACAATACATTAAAAAAATATTTATACTACTTAGCTGAAGGTGAAATACTCACCAACCTTTATGTCGCCAATAAAACCTATAAAGACTTTCAAAAGCCTCAAAAAATATTATTGAATAACACCAATTATGTATACGCACATGATGAATCACCATTAGTCGGCACTGTGCGTGAAACATTTGCAGCCAATTGTTTGCAATCGCAAGGCCGCTTAACCGCGCCAAGCTTTGGGGACTTTTGTTTAGATGAGCAATGGGTATTTGAGATCGGCGGTCGCTCAAAAAATAAACGCCAAGTTAAATCCATTAAAAATAGTTACGTATTGGCTGACGATATTTTAACGGTCGACCATGAGCGTTTACCGCTGTGGCTGCTCGGGTTTTTGTGGTAGCAAGCTTGGAAGCTCTCTTTTTGCAGCCTAGATTCAAGATTATTAAATTGAAACTGAGTTAGAAATTAACACTGGCAAGTATTTTTTGTAAGCCAATTCCTCAATCGACACTAGGTTAATTGCAGTTGATTCCATCTGGATGCTAGTATCCACGATAATTTTTTATTACCAAAGGAGGGT
>CAYXLV010000287.1:0-3095 GCA_964465995.1 uncultured Coxiellaceae bacterium
GGCTGTGACAACTGAGCCACGAACGCTAGTGAGAGGTTGCCCAACAATATCCGCTTCGGTGTGAGTGTAATGTGAGGGATGCGGCCATTTTTTTATGCCCGATACGGTTTTGGCAGTAAAAATAAGGCATGTGGATAAAGAAATGATTTTATGGGTCCCGCGATTTTTCGCGGGACAGCGAGAGAGACAGCCCACCAATACAAGCTTCGGTTTTAAGCAAGTACGCAATACTTAACAAGTTAAATTCAAAAAAATAATTCCAAACTTGCCTTCCTGACTTGTAGGCAATAATTAAGCTACACCTTAGCCTCGTCTTCTTTAAAAACGCAACCTTGTTCCACGTGAAACAAACACATATCGTCAATATTGAGTAACGCAGTAAGGTCTTCTTGAGTAATACCTGTTATAAAGGTTTGTGCATTCAGGTTGGTGAGAAGATCAGTAACAAGCTGCCTTTTTTCCGGGTCTAGCTCAGAAGGCATATCATCGATTAGGTAAATTGGGCTAAGCTGCGCGGTTTGGTGGTAATGGATACCTTGGGCGAGATGCAGCGCGTATGCTGCAAGTTTTTGCTGCCCTTGAGACAGTGCATCTTGTGCAGGAATATTGTCGCAATAAAGCTGACAGTCAGCGCGCTGTGGTCCTGATTGGCTATATCCAAACTGATAATCTCGTTGTAATTGCTGAGAAAGTAAATCCGCTAAGTTTTCTTCTTTATTCCAGCCTCGCATATACCGCAATTTCAGATTAAATGCGGGTAAGAATTTTTGCATAATCTCATTCAAAATCGGTTGTAGCTGGTGAATATACTGTGATCGGAAGCCATCAATACGCTCGGCACTCTCAATAAAAGCTTGATTCCAAGCCGTCACTTCAGCTGCCGCGGCTCGTTGTTTTAAACAAGCATTGCGCTGCTTTAATGCTTGTTGAAACTGTTGCCAAACGGCTAAAAAATCAGGTTCCACGTGAAACACTCCCCAATCTAAAAATTGGCGGCGTGGTTTTGGTCCATCACTAAAGTAGCGGTAACTATCCGTGCTGATTAATTGCAGTGGTAAGCGCTTAGCAAGTGCAGCAATGCTTGCTAGGTTTTCTCCATCAAAGCGCAGCTTTTTGCTGCCATCTTGATACCTTTCAATGCCAACGGGAATCGATTTTTGTTCAGTATTAAATTGAATAAAGACGGATAAGCACTCTGCATCGTATTGAATGATTCTACCAGTGGTGCTGGTACGAAAGGATTTGCCAAGCCCCAGGTAATAAATCGCTTCCAATAAGCTGGTTTTGCCAGATCCATTGTCACCGTAAAATAAATTAAATCTTGGCCCCGGTGACAGATCAACCGCTGATAAATTTCTGAAGTGGTTTATTTTAAGCAAAGAAATCGGCATATTTGAGCTCACTGCATTGGCTACATTAAGAAACGCAGGTCGTCACGAAAATAAGAAAACGGGTAAGGCAGCGCAGACACTATAGACGCATAGGCATAATAACGAAAATACTATCGCCTTGGCTCTCCGGTTCTTCTAGCCGCATACTGCTATTCGAATCATTAAATGTCAGTTGGATTTTCCCAGGGTGTAAAATGCCTAAAATATCCAGTAAATACGTCACATTAAAACCAATATCGATATCTTCAGCATCATAATCAATCACTAATTCTTCCTCAGCGACTTCTTGCTCAGGATTATTCGCTAAAATGCGCAGTAAATTTTGACGAAACTCAAGGCGAACACCACGAAATTTCTCATTACACAAAATAGCGGACCGACTTAGTGCAGTTTTTAGCTCATCGCGATCCAGCAGGACCTTCTTTTTGCCATCTTTAGGAATAACACGCTCATAGTCAGGAAAACGGCCTTCGATCAATTTAGAGGTAAATGTAAATTCCTCTGTTGTAATACGGACGTGGCTGTTGCTAATAGCAATGGATATAGTATTGTCACTATCACTTAGCAAACGCATTAATTCCAAAACCCCTTTCCTAGGGATAATAATTTGTATTCTGTGAGTGTCTTTGATATTGGCATCGACGATATTATAAGCCAGCCTATGACCATCAGTGGCGACAGATCTGAGAGCATTTTTGCTAACTTCTAACAAAAGGCCATTTAAATAGTAACGGACATCTTGTTGCGCCATAGCAAAAGCTGTTCTCTGCAATAGATAATAAAAATCCTTTTCTGGGATATTGAAACTAATTTGGCTTTCGTGTTCATCAACATTGGGAAAATCAGCGGCAGGCAAGGTGGATAAGGTAAAGCGGCTTCGGCCAGATTTTAAGATCATACGCTCGTTATCTTGATAAAGCTCAATTGGCGCACTATCAGGCAAGGCTTTGCAAATATCAACTAACTTACGACCGGGTAAGGTCACTTGCGCTGATGGAGCATCGCTTTGCTCAAGCGTCGCTTGGCCGATGAGCTGAACTTCTAGATCCGTGCCGGTAATAGACAGTTTATTTTCGTGAGTATGAATCAGCACATTAGAAAGAATCGGAAGGGCTTGCTTACGCTCAACAACACCGATGACTTGTTGTAGCGGCTTGAGGAGAGTTTCACGTTGGAGCTTCAGTTTCATGGCTTATTTAGTCCCTGCATATTAGGTTGCGTTGATGATAGCAGAGTTTAGCAAATTGAGAATAGCTTCTGAATACTCCATGCCCTGGTAATTAATGTACAACAGTGTCCCCATTCAAATTTCCTGCTACGATGCCTCCACTTTTTGACTCATAGGAGAATTTTATGTCACAACAAGATCCACGTAATCCAGGTTACCGTTGGTTAACACCTTATTTAATTGTTACTGATGCGGATAAAAGCATTGAATTTTACCAAACCGCATTTGGTTTTAGTGTCGGTTATATCGGCGAAGACAACGGTGAAAAACAACATGTCACCATGCAATACCAAAATAAAAATATCATTATGTTTCATCCAGAAGGACAATTTGGCCGTGAAACCAAAGCCCCGATTGCTAACCAGCTTGATATTCCACTATCACTCTATTTATACGTTGATAACGTTGATGAAACGGTCAAGCATGTTCAAGCAGCCGGTGGTGAAGTGGTGATGCCACCTGAAGATTCATTTTGG
>CAYXLV010000288.1:0-3084 GCA_964465995.1 uncultured Coxiellaceae bacterium
GACAACCCTGATGATTTACAAGCCGCAGATTTTTTTATTGTGGCTGTCCCCACCCCAATCAATGATGCCAAGCACCCTGACCTCTCTATCTTATTAAGCGCTTCTGAAACAGTTGGTAAACGTCTCAAAAAAGGCGATATCGTTGTTTATGAATCAACTGTTTATCCTGGCACAACGGAAGATGATTGTGTGCCAGTACTGGAAAAAGCGTCTGGATTAAAGGCGGGACAAGATTTTACAGTGGGTTATTCACCCGAGCGAATTAACCCAGGTGATAAAGAGCATCGTTTAGAAACCATTACCAAAGTCGTCGCCGGTCAAGACGCCGCCACCTTAGAAATAGTGGCAAACACGTATGCCAAAGTTGTCACTGCTGGTATTCATCGTGCACCCAATATCAAAACGGCAGAAGCGGCCAAAGTAATTGAGAACACGCAGCGTGATTTAAATATTGCCTTAATGAATGAACTTGCAGTTATTTTTAATCGGATGGGGATTGATACCCAAGATGTGATCCAAGCGGCCAGCACGAAATGGAATTTCTTACCGTTTCAACCAGGATTAGTTGGCGGTCACTGTATTGGCGTTGATCCTTATTATTTAACCTATCAAGCGCAGCGTTATGGTTATCAACCTGAAGTGATTTTAGCAGGACGCCGCATTAACGATAACAGCGGTAAATTTATCGCGCATGAAACGGTTAAACAATTAATTCATGCAGGACATGCTGTGAAAAACACCAAAGTTGCGGTATTGGGATTTACTTTTAAAGAAAATTGTCCCGATCTACGCAACACTCGCGTGATTGATATCGTGAGAGAATTAAAAAGCTACGGTATTGATTGCGTGGTGAATGCTGTTGAAGCGTGCCCACAAGAAGCAAAAAACATTTACGATATTGATTTCACTGCTTGGGATGATTTAGCAGATATTGCTGCCTTTGTCCTAGCCGTCCCCCACAATTACTATCGCGCACTCAAACCACAGGATTTTAAGCAACGCTCAAACAGCTCAGCCATTATCATGGACGTGAAAGCAGTTTTAGATCGTCAAACTTTTCGTGAGGCTGGCGTGACACTTTGGAGAATGTAATGAAAATTTTAGTTACCGGCAGCGCGGGTTTTATTGGTTATCACTTAAGTCACTATTTGTGCGCGCGCGGCGATCAAGTGATTGGCATTGATAATCTAAATGATTATTACGATGTTAACTTAAAACTTGGTCGCTTAAAAAAGTTAGAAGCGCTTTCGAATTTTAAATTTATCAAACTGGATCTTGCTGATCGCGCCAATATGGAAAAATTATTTCGCGAGCACCAATTTGATGCAGTGGTGAATCTTGCCGCGCAAGCGGGTGTGCGTTATTCATTAGAAAATCCACATGCGTATGTTGACTCTAATATTGTTGGCTTTACCAATATTCTAGAAGGCTGTCGTCACCAGCAAGTGAAGCATTTAGTCTTTGCCTCATCCAGCTCTGTGTATGGCGCCAATACTAATTACCCATTTTCTGAAAGTGATAATATTGACCATCCACTCGCCTTTTACGCTGCTAGCAAAAAAGCGAATGAGTTAATGGCACACTCTTACGCCAATTTATATCAATTACCTTGCACAGGCCTACGGTTTTTTACCGTGTATGGTCCTTGGGGTCGACCGGATATGGCGTTGTTTAAGTTCACTAAAAACATGCTGGAAGATCAACCCATTGATGTTTACAACAATGGCGAAATGCAGCGCGATTTTACTTATATTGACGATATTATCGAAGGGGTTGTGCGCGTGATGGATCAACCAGCGGAACCCAATATCAGCTGGAATGGCAATAGCCCCGATCCTGCAACCAGTTATGCGCCCTATCGCATTTATAATATTGGCAACAATGCGCCCGTGAATTTAATGGATTTTATTGCTGCCTTAGAAAAAGCACTGCATAAAACGGCGATTAAAAATATGCTGCCCATGCAGCCTGGTGACGTACCGATGACGTATGCCGACACCACTAAGTTAGAGCAAGCCGTAGGCTTTAAACCACAAACCAGTATTGAAACTGGCATTACCAACTTTGTGGATTGGTACTTAGAGTTTTACGGGAAAAAAGTTACCCACGACAACAATACCGTCACCTCATAAAAAGGACATCGCCATGGATGAAAATTTAGAAATCGCCGTTATCATTCCTTGTTATAACGAATCGCAAACTATCGGTGATGTTGTCAGCGATTTTAAAAAAGTCTTACCGGCGAGCAAAATTTATGTCTATGACAATGCATCGACCGATGACACCTCGACGGTTGCTAAACAAGCCGGTGCGATTGTGCGCCGCGAACCACGTAAAGGTAAAGGTAATGCCGTGCGTCGTGCGTTTGCGGATATTGATGCTGATATCTATTTAATGGTAGACGGTGATTGCACTTATGACGCGACTGCTGCGCCTGAATTGATTAAAAAATTAGTGAGTGATCATCTTGATATGGTGGTTGGGGTACGCTGTGATGCAGAGCGCGAAGATGACCCTGCATCATCTTCTTTTCAATTTGGACATAGTGGCGGCAACAAGATCTTTTCCTCATTTGTGCAAAATGTTTTTGGTAAAGAGTTAACGGATATCACCTCCGGCTATCGTGTTTTTTCACGCCGTTTTGTCAAATCGTTTCCATCGGCATCGAATGGTTATGAAATTGAAACGGAACTGACCGTGCATTGTATAGAACTGCGTATGCCTACGGCTGAAATGAATACGCGTTATTTTTCACGACCGGAAGGTTCGCACAGCAAACTAAATGGTTATACAGACGGAATAAAAATTATGGTCCGCACGTTTAGAACGCTAAAAGAAGTCAAGCCATTTACTTTTTTTGTTATTTTATTTTTTGTGTTTAGCACTATTGCTCTGGCCTGCCTAGTGCCACAGTTAATTAGCTTTATTCACTACGGCAAAATTCACAGCATTGGTAGCACAGTGCTGGCAGGCAGCATGCTACTACTTGGCTTTTTTAGTCTGGCAGCTGGAGCAGTGCTTGATAACCTAAGCCGCGCTAGCAATACCATGCAGCGTTACTTTTATTTGACACTACCTTTTTTT
>CAYXLV010000289.1:0-3070 GCA_964465995.1 uncultured Coxiellaceae bacterium
GCAATAATAATAACAATAATAACAACTTTCCCAAGCCATCTTTTGATAAAAGCTATAAACACTTCCAAGAGAAACAGCAAACAAACTCATCCAAAACTTATTATCAAAAAAATACTTTTCCCAATAAATACAGACAAGCAAAACAAAATCCAATGGTATTCTATTACCCAGCTGCCCCAGTCGTTTATCAACAAATCATCATCAATCAGCAGCCCCCGCCTAATGCGCCCTACTCTGATTTGCCAGCATTTCAGCTACAGCAAAATTTAGCAGCAGTCCAAAAGCATCAAACCCATGAAATCTTTGCAACGCTGTTTCCACCAATATTTTTTCGGCAATTAGATCGACATTACGGCTACCATTTTTTTGATAATTATACCAAGTGCCTCTATTTTCAGTACGTGGATGTTAAGTTCAAAGATAATAGCCCAGTCTTTAGTGAAAATAACCGCCCGACAATGCATTTTTCAAGAGATCACTTAAGCTATGGTTATTTTACTTTTCCAAAAGAAGGCTCGGCTATACTGCCTTTTGTAAAAGTGGATGTGCAATTTTTTAAATGTGATGATAACCATAAGGATGATTCATCGACAGAAAATTCACCTAAGCCATCAAATGCATAACTGCCCAATATAAAGGCTCTGGTATGTAATGCAGCAAAGTGGTAGGATTTGGCCTAAATTATAAAGGTTATTTATGGAAGCAATAACTGATCATGATCATTTAGGCATCAGCCTAGATATGAATAAAGCGGATTTATTATCTCATCTCAGCACGGTATCAATACAAGCGCTGTGGAATGCTATCCTTGCGCTACAAGCTGAGCTTTACCATCAAAGAGAGATTGCATATATCAAAGCAAATTTCGCATGGTGGCAGCAAGCTGAAACTGTTATCGATATTGGCGCAGGCAATGGTGACTATATCACTCGACTTGCCAGGCAATTTCCTGATAAAAGATTTTATGCTGTTGAAGTAAATAACGATTTTGTAATGGCTTCACAGCAGCGCAATTCATTACATAACTTATCTTTCAATAATGGAAACATATATACTTTTGACAAGAAGCTTGAGCAAACATTTGATGTTGCTTTACTGCATATTGTGTTAGAGCACTTAAATGATACTGCATTAGCACTGCAAAATATCTATCGCTATCTCAAACCAGGTGGCCGACTGATCATCACCGACTACGCTGACCAAGTAACTATGTCGTCAATAAGGTCTGATTATCTTGATCAAATCTTTCAAAAAATCAACCAGAATATTCATGCCATTGCTATTGATCGTCACGCGTCATTAAAGCTAATGCAGAATGTTGCCAACCCGCTGCATGATTTTTCGAAATTATTTACATTAGAAAGCTCCACTATTAATTTTCAACAGCAGTTGACCCATCCGCAGCAATTTTGCATACATTCAAAATCAGCGAAATCTGTGCTGCTATTGCAAAAATTAATTTTTTTTCAAATTTGGCAGACTCAATATGGCTTAGATGTTTCACTTGAGAAAATTTATGATATTTATTGGCAGTTTTTGCAGGATGATCAAGCCTTTTTAAATGAGGGTGTGCACATAATGACTCAGCAAGCAAATCAATGAAACCTCTTAAAAATCATATATCTTGGCGGCAACGTCTAACAGCGAGGAGCCCTGGCTGACACCTCAACTCCAACAGCCGCTTGCGCTTTTGCCTGAGTATAAGACACAGCACCATACGGTGCTGCAAGCATTAAACTGATGACACGTTCCTCGATTGGGTTATTCAAAGTTATGGCATTTTTTTCATTGATAATATGCTGAATTTTAAGTTCTGTCGCAGTCGGTGCATTGTGAGTTTTTGGCTGAGATGGATATTTTTTTTCAAGCAAAGTCAGCGAGTATTTAGCCATTGTCATACCATTTTCAATGGTGCTAGTGGGTTCATGTTTTTTAAGCGCACTTTTATACAAGTCTTTGTGATGACTGGCGCCCTTCCAAAAATGGTAAAGCTGATAATGTGGCAGTAATGCTTCAACATCACTGGCAGGTAATATATTCCAATTAAAGCTAAAATTTTCTGCTGCCAGCAAATTCTTGCAAAGCATAAAGTATGCCAAAGCAATGTATTCTTCTAAATTTTGATGTATTCCATAAGTGATAAGATCAATGATTGATTTTGTTATCAGCTGATGAGCGTAATAAAATATTTGTTCGTCTGGTTCGTTATGCTTGTAGCGACAGTTTGCATGCAGATTAATCAATTGTTTGTGATGAAAAAAATAGTGCTTTTTTACAGGTTCCATAAATGCACCAATATTGTATGCGATTAAATTGAGAGAAAATTTGCTTTTTTTCAACATCGCATAATCTGCGATCACTTTGAGGTCTTCTCGATATCGAGCGAGGCAGCTCTTTTTGGTTTCAGAGTCCATGGTATGATAAATTTTTTCAATGATAAGATTTGCGATATTGGTTTGCTTTACTTTTAAAAAAAAGTTTCGATAAAGCTCAAATTTTTCAATAAGACAGGCCGTTTCTGATGCTTTATGATTAATTTCTTCGAGCTCAGCTTGCCCGTTACCCTGCTCTTTTGCTTGCTGCCAATATTGATCGGCTTTTTTTTTGAAATCCGCTTTATTTTTGCAGGCATAATAAGCTGGAATCAATGCCAATGGGCACCCGTCATCAGCAGACTCACAAATCAATTGGAAGAAATCAATCTCTTTTTTTTCATTAGCAGTCAGGTATTGCGGTAGATTATTTTTGATGATGGCTAAAATATATTTTGCCATCGGCTGATGACTATTTTTTTTTGCATTCGTTATAATGCGATTTATCTCAGCAGTATTTTGCAGTGCGGGTTTATGTACACAGCGGGTGATATATACCGCTTGATAGCTCAAATGATTATCCGCTAAAAGCTTATTAAAGCTTGCCTCAAAGGTTGTATCTTTTAGATGGCTGTAAATTCCATCTAAATCATAAATCAGCGCGATACGTAATAAAAACATCGTATCAATATCCTGCAGGCGCTCGATTGACTGAGAGGCAGTATAATTAAGAAGCCTGTACATTAACAACGCAGCGT
>CAYXLV010000290.1:0-3066 GCA_964465995.1 uncultured Coxiellaceae bacterium
CTTGGCTTTTTTAGTCTGGCAGCTGGAGCAGTGCTTGATAACCTAAGCCGCGCTCGCAAAACCATGCAGCGTTACTTTTATTTGACCCTACCTTTATTTAGAAAGTAGTTCTACTTAGCGACCACGCGGACCAGATGAAGGACCAGGACGATACACCTGGCCTCGCTGCCTATTGGGGGTAAAGAAAGCAGGCGGTTGTGCTGGCCGCTGCGGATGAGAGCCCTGATCTTCAACCTTCCTCTTTTTAAGTGGTGATGACCCAAGCTTACTTGGCAGCTGTTTTTGCAAGGCAGCCTTCATCTGCTTATTCTCAAATACAAGCATTGATGGCAGTTTATCAATATAGCTATCTGTTAATTTTAGCTTTAACAAGTGATCAGGCACATGCGGCTGCATTAGCAAGTGCCATTGCATAGCACCAAGCTCTTTATTAGCAGCTTTAACGACTTTGCTAAACAATTTAAACATCTTGAATAAGCGCATTTTATTTAGTGACGCCAATTCATCAATGACTGTTTTATAATCTAGAGTAGTGCTGGCTTTGTACCCAGTAAACTCTTCAATAAAACAAACCAAGAGATTAAGACTTGAAACAATTTCAGCAAACGCAGCGGTTTTCTTTGTTGCAAGATAATGAGTACCACTAAGATTACTTGCCAATCTATGGAATAAAAATAATTGCTGTGGACTAATAGACGCTGCTGTAGAGATTTTTTGCAGCAAACTATTATGAAGCTTTACTTGCAAATCAACTACTAGCTCTTGACCATAAGTCAACTTCAACAAACCCAAGTGATGACCAATTTTAAAATTGTTAAATTTTATTGCCGCAATCAACATAGCCGAAGGACCAAGAATAGCGCTTTTGGCAAGACTCGTTAATTTGCTCATGATCATTTCATCGGCCAAAAAGCCCGATAAGATCTCTTGATTAACAAAGCAATAGTCAATTAAAAAATGATCTATTAAACCAGCATAGCTCTCATGCACCGTCAGGTTATACAAAAATATTTGGTACGCTGCTTTATTTGGGCAAAGAAAATGAAAAACGGCTTGCAATGTCTCTAAGTTTGGGTGCTCCATGGTGGCCAGCATAGACACAGCTTTATTTAAAATAGTCAGTCCTTGCACCACTACCCGCTCTGCTGCCTCACAAGCTAACTCATCCAAACGCTGCTGATTCAAAAATTTCGACTGATGCGGCGGTGGTGTAGTCGCGGGTTTTCTTGAATACTTAAAAGTTTCTTTATAAATACCCAATAAAACTTGCATGAAATTTTCTGCAGATATTGATAAAGCCTCAACATCCGTCATTAATTGATGGAGGTTTGCTGACGATAATTGTCCTGCATAAAGCTCAAGCATGCTAACCAATAAATTTAAACGATAAAGTCTACTACTTGTGCTACCTGCGCTAGCACCATAGTGAGATAACCCTGCAAACAGCGTGCGGATAATAACGCTTATATTGTGCTGTGCAGGCTTTCCATCATGCGTTACCAATCGCATTAAAAGCGGCAGCTCCAGATCATGAATCTTTGGGACTAACAAAGTCAAAAAAGCAGATTTATTATTTAGGAAAATCGACCATACGCTGACTGAGTTTGCATTGGTTGCTAACAACCCATCAACTAATAATTTTTTTGATCCGCCTCGTAAGCTATTAAGCACTTTGTTAGTGAGGATGCGATCCGCGGCTAAATTTTCAAGCTCTTCTTTTGCACCTTTGCTAATTGTCATAGACAGCAAATTTGCCAAGGTTTGATGGGTGAGATCTGATACAGCGGGTTTAACCACCTCACGAAATTGCTCAACAAAACTTGTAGTGTTCAAATCAAGATAATGCTCTAAGAGAGAAAACAGTTTGTTTTGTAATTGACTAGGAAGATCCGTTACTGACAGAGAATCAGCATTTTCAGCAAATGTTTTAAATAATTCGCGAATAATACAGTTATATAAAGCATCAGCGCAGCAATCTTCGAAAGTATGGGTGGTATTTGGCATTGGGCGCAGAAAAGGCGTTTTCGCTATGGCAGTTCTGATCAAATGCCGGAAGGAGTTATCTTCAGTATTATGGTAAGCACCCCTAGAACGACGATCAAGCACTTGATTATCTGGCTGCGCAAAATGCTGGGTAGCCTGTTTACGCATAACTGAACCATTAATGATATTGCTACTTCTTTGGTTAATTAATTCGTTAAGATAACGAGTGGTTTTTTTAACATACATCTTCCTTTGGTGCTGCTTAACCCCTGACATAATAGACTCGCCAAAATATTTACCCATGATTTCATTTGTTTTCCCAATGACAGCGTTTTGTAAAAACTGGCGCAAGTGCTTTGCAAAATCCTTGCCTAGCAAGCTGCATAGTAGATTAATTTCTATGCTGTGATGCGAGGACACTGGATATATTTGCTTTATTTTTTTTGTGTATAGAATGACAAATTGGCGTGCCAAGTAGTCTTTATTTAGCTCTGCTTCAGCAATTTTACTTAGATAGATATAACCATCAGCTTGTTCGCCATTAAGGACTTTTAGCACCTCAGCTCTTGTCACATGAAGGTGATAGGTACTTAAGAAATAGCGTATTAATTTTTGCGAACTCTTTATATAGGATGAATAAAAATAGTCAACCACCGCGGTCTTAAAATCTTCATAGGAGGTTGAGTTAACGCGTCGAAATATTTCCAAAACTGGTAGATTGATGTCGTTATTATGATATTTTAATTTTAGTAGATTGGAAGAGTGGTACCAGTTTGATGGGTAGGTTTTTATATAATTATCCAGAGTTAACATGAGTTTTTCTTTTCTTAAGCTGCTTAAATTCATGACGAAAAGATTTATATCGGTGCTTTTATTTTCAAGAAAAGATTTATACAGCTCATCAAATGGTTTATAGGACACTAAGTCGCCAATCAGTAATTCATTGTTAATATCAGTGTTTCGGCTGTATTTTTGGTTTAAGGTGTCAATAAATTGATTTAGCCTTTCAGGGGTGTTAGTGAGGCTGCCAGACTTTTTGATCTCGGATATTATAAAATTTATAAAGCTTGAGCGTAATTCATT
>CAYXLV010000291.1:0-3065 GCA_964465995.1 uncultured Coxiellaceae bacterium
TCTTATTCAATGTACTGTAGTTTTTCTGCATCGATTCATAAACATTTACAGACGTTTCGGCAGCGCTTGCTACAGTCTTACCCAACTCAATAAAGTCATAAAATGTATCTAGTTTTTCATACATTGCTGTCGGTTGATGATAAGCAGTATTGAATTGCTGTAGCAGGGTGCGTCCATCGGATTTTATTTTTACGGCATTTGTTGCCATAGTATAAATGCCTAATGGTAACGGGAAAGCTTTGCTGGCCACACTTAATAGCGTATTCCAATCAGCAGTCGGGTATTGCAAGCAAAAATCTGGCGCAACTTTTAGCAAACTTTGCTGGTACCTGTCATGGACAAAACTAGCACCACCAAATTCACTAATTGTTCGAGTTTTATAATTATTACTCCAAATTATACCGCTGTTATACCACAGAGGAGCCGTGACTTTGACAGAGTTTGCTGTAAGTTTTGCACCGCTGGTAGCGCTATTATTTGCTTTTACAATAAAACCATTGGCAATCGTTGTTTGACCATCTGCTGAAAAATAATCACCTTGTGATTCGAAGCTTTGCAGAGTTGTTTTGCCATTAAGGATAGTATTCTTAGCATGCGCATTTAAGCTAGAACCTTCTATCGTTCCAGATAGACTTAACTGCAATAAACCAATAGTGCGCAAGGTCACATTATCTGGGAAGAAATCACCATTGATGAGGACTTGATTGCTTTCATTAACACTTCCACTTAATAAAACTCTGGAACCATATGCGATTTCAAGCGTGTCACTAGCACGTATCTCTTGCTGCTTGCTAGAGCGATATATTCCCCTGTAAATAATGCTGGAGGCATTGATTATTGCACTACTTGTCGCATCACTGGACGTTTGAAAACAAAGCGTGTCACCAGCTGTTATTGCGCCTGACTCAGCATTAAGTTTAGCTGCAAAGGTCAGTTGCTTAGCACTATCAATTGTCACATCAGTGGCAGATACCTCACCATAAAAATGCATATCAAGCTCACTGGTAGATAGTGTGCTTTTTGAGGCAGTAATCTTTGATGCAGTTAATGATAGCAGCTCATTGATTGATTTAATCTTACTAGCATCTTTAATCGTTGCTTCTCCACCAATCGTCGTGGTTAATGCAGTCAGTTGGCTACTACAGATGTTACTTGCATTTGCTGATAGGTTTGCAGTATGTTTAACATTAACCGTGCTGTTTTCAATATTTAGTATGGCACTTGGGGTGAAGAGATTGGTAAATGCAGCAGTGGTTGATTTTATATTTAATTGCCCATGAGTGAATAGTGTGTCAACGGTAATATCGCTTTTTTTACCATTAATGCTTAACTTGCTGCCAGACGCGGCGAGCAAGTGGTTTGTCGTATTAAACTGCGAATTAATTAACTCAAGCCCACCATACAATTGATGCACAACTTTTTTCTTGTTTAAATTTGTTGAGTGACTAAGATCTTGGTAGTTTGTAAGGCTAGCGATTGCTTTGCCTTTACTGATAATAATTTTATTAAATTCTAATTGACATTTTTGCCACTCGGTTTTGCCACCTATTTTTAGAAAGTCACTTTTTAACGTGCTATTTGCAAATTGAGATCGCACAGTTTCAATAAAAAAATGGGTTGAGTTTATGGTGCTTGAATTGAAGATATGTTGACCGCCACAATTAATAAATGGGCTTTTGATTTGACACTCCAAAAATGCTTGCTGTGATGATTGCTGGGCAATATAGCGTTCACTAATATCGAGCAAGCTATCCTTAATGGCAAGTTGGCCTGTTTTGTGCTTAAGCGTCGCTGTATTCATCATAACGAACTCTAGCCATAGCTCTCCAAGGCCTGCATCAAAGATAATATAATCCGCATTAATACATGCTTTACCGTGTTGTGTGAGGCTTGCTAATTGATGATAATCTTTTGTCTTAATCTCTAGCAATTCCTGTACAGTCACACTGGCAGAAATTAGTAGTGATTTTGCTGCGCGTAATTGCAGCTGTTGGCAGTCTATTGGTTCAGCAATATCAATATGCGCAGCGCACAACTCAATGTTCACCGCTGAGATAGGCTTGTCTATGTATAACGGACCTTTGGTGTCACAAATAAAGGTAGTAAATACATCCCCAAGTTCTAGTACTAACCCAGCCTCTGTGTTGCTTCGAATCTGCAATTTATTATTATGCATATAGATATCAGCAATGACTTGCTGGGTTTCGCTATCAATTAATATCGTGCTGTTATTTGCACTGGGAAGCAGGTTAGATAAAATGGTGTATTGTTTTTCAGGTTTATCATTTATATCTTGATAATGGTGGCCGATTGACAATTTAGTTGGACGCATGTGTGATTCTCAAATTGATATGAAACCATTTTTATATTTTTACTTGATTAATGTTAATTTATCGTTTTTTTTTCGACCCCTAATGATTGGCTCTTGGTCTTTTACTTGCTCTTGCTGCAAAATTTCAATACTTTCATTTTGTTCTTCGGAGATTTCTTGAAAAAAATTAGAGCTATTTTGAGACTGTTCTAGTTGCTGCTCGAGTTCTTTTTCTCTTTTTTCAAGCTTTTCTATCTTTTTATCTTGTTGGCGTAATTCACTATCTTTTTGAGTCAATTGGTTATCACACTTTATATCTTTATTTCTTTCGCTAATGTTATTGCCAAACCACATAAAGAATAGCGAGGTCAGCCTTCCGTAGCCCGGAATAGTTATTAGCGCGCAAGCAGCACAAAAATAGGAGAGATACTTGGCTCCAGCTGCCCTGGTATCATCCTTTGCAATATAATCTCTAACTTCATCTGCTTTTTTTGCTCCATTGGCAAACGCGTCTGATATTTTATCTTTATAATGCTGCATGAATAACACCTATTTTTTGAATAGGCTGCATTGTATCCCTTTTTACTCACCTGTCAATATCATTGGAGACGCCCTCACAAAGTACTCACTATGCTGAATAATAAACTAATTCTTAATAACTTAAATAGCTTTAATTCTCACACCCACACCTAAATTTATGAAAAATGAATCATGAGAATGACTAATAAAATAGTATTTTTGTCCAGTAACAATA
>CAYXLV010000292.1:0-3064 GCA_964465995.1 uncultured Coxiellaceae bacterium
TTATATAAATGTTTGTTTGCTCAGCTTAATGGCAAAGTTGAGTTCGATCGAGAGCCCAATAATGCTTTTATGTTTTACACCCATACTTCACCAACACACACTTGGCATGTCATTGAGCAAAGCTTACGCTATTTGTTTGAACATTTTCTCGAAGGGCAATATGAATCATTTTATTATGACTTTTTACTCAACTTTAAATTTGATGTAATAGAGCAGACTTTTCGGAAATATGTCGAAGAGGAGAATTTATCGCAAAAAAGCCAATATGAGCACTTATTGCATGAAATGTGTATCCATATTGCAAGTCAAGTATTGAAATATGGAACGATTGGGCTACAAGAACAAGCGGCGGCACTGATTAATACTATCAAAAAAACTATTGAAAAAAATTTGAAGCATGAAAATGAGATTTTGATAAAAAATAATCCGTTAGGAACACCGGAGCTACTGGGTCATGCATTTGAAAAACCAGATATTCCAGACTTTAACACCTATGAAATCAAACTAACATCTAAAGATGCTTTAGCTAATGAGACTATTTTAATAAAACCAAATCTTAATGAAGGCATAATAGCTTACTCAAATCGATTTATAAAAAATTTTGTCGAGGAACTTATAAATTTAACGGACTTAAGATCGTTAACAATATTAAGCCATGGTATCGAAAGCTTTTTTTTTCAATTACTAGTGGATACACCTATTTTGATACAAACAGAAGAGGCTTTTTCAGAAAATGATGAACTTTTGGCCGAGTATTTAAAAAAGTTAGCAAATATATATTTCGCTTGCCAATCAAACATGGTAGAAAACCATTTATCAACTGAAGTATATCAACCCCAATATTGTGCAAAAAACATAATTTTACAGTTTTATATTTATGCTTGCATCGCGGCACTAAACCTACGAGATAAGACCATTGGACCATTGCTTTCAACTTATAACTTAAGCATTTCTGCAAAGCAATTTGTTGATCTTAACACAGCCCTGCCAAAGTTAGTTATTAGTGACAAGCGATGGATAAATATGGCATCAGCCGTACAAGTTTTCTTTAAGCAAGATTCTCAGCGACATACACTATTTTGTTATAAAAAATTTCTATCAAAGTTTTCAACAATTGATATCCACACTTTGAATTTTGTTATTAACAACGATGCAAATGAAAAAAACACTGAAGTAGGGTTTGCTTATGATCTACTAAAAAAATACCCGCAAAATTTGAGTCGATTTCTGAATGATTACAAAGGGTTGGAAGAAGAAAAATACAATCAAAAATGGGTTGCGTTAGCCTATGGGAACGCATATTTACCAAAGATCTACAACCAGCTATCCTGCATGGCCCATTTATCAAAAGCAGCCCTTACTGGCTTTCCAATTAGGTATCTATCTAGTAATAATATAGATAGTCAATGGCAAGTAAGCTCAAGTCATAGAACTTATTGGCAATCAACCGCCAGCTTTGAAATCAATTATCAACCAATTACAATTCAAGAAAATTTTTATCAGCAATTTTTCTATCGATTAAAAGAATTAAAAATTGCTGATTCTTATTGGCAGAGAACACAAGTGGATTCCTACCAATCGTTAGTGGCGAACCAAAATAATAATTTAAAAGATTTTCATTCATCTGAAAATGCAATTATTGCTAACCAAAAAGATAAACCACTGGAAGTAGAACGCCATAGATATATGCAATTAGGCTTTATTCAGAGCCAACCACATTTGAAACTAGAACGCTTATACATTGCTATTAAAAATCAAAATATTGATTTTTCGATTCAGCAAGAATGTATCTTAATAAAACAAACAATCTTTGAAAATGGACCATTATTGGATTTTTTTTGCAAGTATAATCCCACGCTAATCAACCAACTCGGCTCACTCCTCATCGAAAAAGCATTGGCCATGCAATTGCGTCTAACTCAACATCATGTCATAGGCGAAATTTTAGAAATAACGCTAGATTTATTGACCTTTTATCCAGAGCAACATAAAAATCAATTACTCGAATGGCTCGAGAAACTGTACCAAATGCTATTTGTAGTAATAAGCAAGCCACCAACCCATTTAACTCAAAACACTTTGGCTTACTTAAATGCATACCTTATTATTGCCTCACAAGTTAAGAAACTAACAGGAAATGAGTGCTTGACCCTTTTAGAATCACTAATTAGGATCCAACTCTATAAAGTTAATAATTTTTCAATCAATAATATAATTTTAACCCAGCTGCAACGCAGCGTTACTAAACTGTCACAACAAATAGAAATACTTTTAGATAATGATAACAGACTCCTTAATCAAGCACTATTTTTCATAGATGATCACTGGGATATGCAAAAAAAATGGCAAAAAGAACAAGCTGGTTTATTATATACGAGCGAAGAATATGCCATTCACCCTTTAGCAGGGAAAGTCTATTATAAAAACAGGCCGATTGTCGGACTGCCAGACTTAATTTTGAAGCATAAAGACTTTGTTGAATATTTTGGGCAAACAAGCTTTGCTGTAATGCCAGCTTCACGAGCATTGGCCGGTCAGACCGTAGATTGTTTTATATCAGTCGATCAAATTCCAAAGCTCAGGTTAACGCTTTGCGGAAAAAATTTGCTAATTGAGGAGTGGATAAAGGATGCTTACCAACTCTACCTTCCTGCCAGAAAAGCATTAAAGGCTTCAAAGCACCCAGCCTGGCTTTATAAATCAGGTATAGATAAAGATAAATACTATCATTGGCTTGTTAACAATACAGTTCTTATAAAAACTAAAGAAAGAAAAATTGTTTATTCTTGGGATATTGATAAAAACACAATCTATTCAGAAGTTCATCAAGAGTACCTAGCTTCTTTGGATAAATTATCCGATCGTGCATTTATAAATTTTCTAGAACGGATTGAAGATAAAAATTGGGTTCTATTAACCTACAAAGAAACAGCGCCTAATAATCGATTAAAAGCTCATTCGCTGCACCTACCAAGACTCAGCTTAAACTTTGATTATCAAAACCATCAATGGATATCACGAGAATTTTATTGTTATCATTTAAGTGAAACACAATATCTATCTT
>CAYXLV010000293.1:0-3023 GCA_964465995.1 uncultured Coxiellaceae bacterium
ATCCGATGCTGCATTGTTTGGTATTGTGCAAGGCGGCATGTACGCTGATTTGCGCACAGTGTCACTCGAGGGTTTAGTGGAAATTGGTTTTGATGGTTATGCCATTGGCGGTTTGTCGGTTGGTGAACCAAAACCATTAATGTTTGAGGTGTTGAACCATCTCACGCCACAAATGCCGACTAATAAACCACGTTATTTAATGGGCGTTGGCAAACCTGAAGATTTAGTGGAAGGGGTGTTGCGCGGAGTTGATATGTTTGATTGTGTCATGCCAACACGAAATGCGCGAAACGGTCATTTATTTACCAGCGAAGGCATTGTACGAATTCGCAACAGTCAGTATAAAAATGATTTGAATCCATTAGACCGCAATTGCGATTGCGATACGTGCAAAAATTATACGCGTGCTTACTTGCATCATTTATATAGAGCAAAAGAAATTCTTAGTGCACGACTAAATTCTTTACACAATTTGCACTACTACCAAACGTTAATGCGAGGTTTGCGTTGTGCCATTGAACAGGGTAAATTAGACACCTTTGTAAAAGCGTTCTACGCCAATCAATCGAAAGAGGGTTAGTTCATGTCATTATTAAATTTAATTGGTATTTCTGATGCGGTTGCCGCGACGAGCGCGAGCACAGCGCATCATCAATCCACCGCAGCCGGTTTATTATCTATGCTGCCCATGTTAATTATTTTTGTCTTAGTCTTTTATTTTCTCCTCGTCCGCCCCCAACAAAAACGTGCCAAAGAACAACGTAACTTAATGGAACAATTAGCCATCGGTGATGAAATTGTTACCGCGGGTGGTATTCTTGGCCGAATTTCTAAATTGCGTGATAATTTTGTAGTCCTCACCGTTGCTAAAGGTGTGGAAATTACCATGCAAAAGTCGTCAATTTCTTCTCACTTACCGAAAGGTACTATTGACTCAATGGAGTCGTAAGCACTTTGCATTAGGAATGCGCGCAATCAATAAGGAATCAAGACAACTATGAACCGTTATCCCGCCTGGCGTTATGTATTAATGTTTATCCTGATTTTTTTGGGATTTTTATATGCAATACCTAATTTTTATGGGGAAGATCCAGCGATACAGTTAACGCCGCGTGAAGCGGTTACAATATCGGCCGGTATTGTTGGTCAAGTTGACGATATTCTTAAGCAGCAAAATATTCCAGTAAAAAGCGTTAAGGTTGATGAAAAAACCAATAGCGCTTTAATTCGATTTAATGACACGGAAGAACAATTAAAAGCACAAGATTTTTTACAAGCGGGTTTAGGCAATAAATACAGCGTTGCATTAAACTTAGCGCCACGTACCCCAAAATGGTTGCAAGCGATTGGTGCTAAGCCAATGAAACTTGGTTTGGACTTGCGCGGTGGGATTCACTTTTTATTAAACGTTGATGTGAAAACATTATTAAAGCAACGCTTCACAGCGGATGTGCATGCTTTTGGACGACGTTTACGCAATGCAAAAATTCGCTATTCAGGCATCACTACAGAAGGCACCAATAAATTAGTCATCCGTTTTCGTAACGCTGCGAGTCAAGACAGTGCGTTGAGTATCTTAAAGCGTAACTTTCCCGATTATGATTTTATTAAGTCAGACAGTGGCTACAACATTAATGCGTCTATTCGCCCACAAGCATTGGTGCGGATTGAGCAAGATGCAGTAACGCAAAACTTAACGATTCTGCGTAATCGTGTGAATGAATTAGGCGTTGCGGAGCCGGTCATTCGTCAGCAAGGTAAAGATCAAATTAGTGTGGACTTACCGGGGATTCAAGATACGGCGCGAGCTAAAAAAATTATTGGTAAGGTAGCGACTGTTCGTTTGCAATTGGTCGATACGGAGCATGATGCAGCGGCAGCAGCGCGTACGGGCATTGTGCCTTTTGGTACGACGTTATATCGCTATGAAGGTCGTCCTTATTTGTTGAAAAATCAAGTGGTCTTAAGTGGCCAATCCATTTTAAACGCATCAAGTATCATTGATGAAAATGGCCGTCCTGCTGTGTCAATCAGAGTTGGCGGCAGTGGTGTGGCTTTCTTTAATAAAATTACGGGTGAAAATGTTGGCAAGCCAATGGCAACCGTTTATGTCGAAACTAAAACCGTCAAGAAAGTTGTTGATGGCAAAGTGGTTGATGTACCCGAAAAAACTGAACGGATTATTAACATTGCCACCATTATTTCAGCCTTAGGTAACTCCTTTCAAATTACCGGTTTAGAAACGATGGCTTATGCGAAAGATCTCGCACTGCTATTGCGTTCGGGTGCTTATGTTGCGCCGCTGACTTTTATTCAAGAACGCTTAGTGGGGCCAAGCTTGGGTAAAGAAAATATTCGAATGGGTGTGCTGTCTTGTGAAGTCGGTTCGCTGTTGGTGATTTTATTTATGGCATTGTATTACCGCTTGTTTGGCTTGGTGGCTAACTTTGCTTTGATTATGAACGTAGTATTTGTGGTTGCGATTCAATCGATCTTAGGTGCAACCATGACTTTGCCGGGTATTGCTGCCTTGGTGTTAACTGTCGGTATGGCGGTTGATGCAAACGTGCTGATTAATGAACGAATACGTGAAGAGTTGCGGCTGGGAATGTCACCGCAAGCGAGTATCCGTGCCGGTTATGATCGTGCTTTTTCCACTATCGTTGATGCCAATGTGACAACCTTAATTGTGGCAATTATCTTATTTGCGCTGGGTACCGGACCTGTGCAGGGATTTGCCGTCACTTTGACTATTGGTTTGTTAACCTCGATGGTAACAGCCATTTTCTTCACTCGCGCGATTATCAATTTAATTTATGGCGGTCGCAAAAATCTTAAGCACTTGTCGATTGGAATAAAGGTAAAGGAATAAGCCATGGAATTTTTTAAACAAAATACCAAAATTCAATTTATGCGCCAACGCAAGTGGGCGGCAATTTTTTCAGCCTTTATTTTTATCGCGTCGATTGCCGCATTGGCTTTCAATGGTTTAAATTTAGGGTTGGATTTTACCGGTGGTACCC
>CAYXLV010000294.1:0-3002 GCA_964465995.1 uncultured Coxiellaceae bacterium
CATCATGACATGCAAGCCAAGCGCTTTGGCACTGTCTTCCAAATCAATGTCAGTACCACGCCCAGACACGGGTGTTGAAATAGTAATGACTTGAGATTTTCCAGCTCGATCAAGTTTTTGTTGACGATCTGTTTCGCTTTCCGTGCCATCGATAATTTGAATCAATTTCCGATCATAACCTGCTTTGATAAGATCATCATAAAAGTCATGCGCACGTTGAATTGTTTTGAATAAAACAAGGCCCGGACGATTGTTGGCTTGTAAATCGTTAATACGTTTTTTAGCCAAAGCAAAATGACGTGCTTGATTGGCAGCTAGGCGAATCGGTAACACTTTACGACGTGAGCCTTGGTGCGATAGCACTTCATAAACTTGAGAAAAACCATAACGACTACCAAACGCCTCTAACTCTGCTTGAACACCTGCCGTTCCTGTCACCCCAAATACGGAACCAAATCGTAATAAAAAGTCTTTAAATGTGCTGCAGCTTAAAGAAACTGTTTCTGGGTCGTAGTTAAATTGGCGATGACTTTTTTCCTTAACTTTTGCCGCTTCTAACGCTAACTTTGCTTTCACCATATTGTGAACGCCTCGGCCCCATTTAGAATGCAAATCGATTGCACCTGTGGTGGTGACAATGTTGACTTCATTAACGCTGCGATATTCACCACGGGTAAAAATCTCATGTGGTTCTGATACGACAAAATGCTCATTTTCTTTAAAGTCATAAGCCACCAAAGCAGCACGCATCCACTTGGCTAGGTGATCATACAAGCTATCCAGACTACCTTTGCGCTCTTGCATTTTTGTGATGTAGCTTGGTGACTTGTCATTAATAAATTTAATCAAGTTTTCAAGATCATCTTGAACAATAAAGCGCTCGCTATCGAGCGGTGAATTTTTACGATGATTAAACTCCTGCAAAATACGCTTTTGCGTCATGTACTCATAAATCCAAGGATAGATTTCACGGTCTAAATTATCGTATTCATCGCAACCGCCGTCTAATGTCATTGATAGACGAAACTCGGTTGGATTATCGAGCAGCGTATCAATTTCATCGATGGTTAAATGGCAGTCTGCTTTTGCCGGAAGAGAAACGTCGCCACCAACTTCTTGTTGCTCTAAGGTGGTGCTCAGTTCAACTTTCTGAAGATAAAGTTCTAAATCACTTTGGCCAGCGTAATTAATACCGCCATTACGGTGCGTGCCAAGTGGTGACTGTGCGGTGATATAAGCGGATTTTGCGCCAAGATAGCTAAAGAAATCGATATGGGCTTTATAGTCGCGCTCTGATAACAAGCTATTTGATGTGCCATTAAAAACGGTTTTGCCTTCCATCCATTTGATGGTGTTGTACAGTGCCGTGATCAGTGATTTCCCTTGGCCCGTTGGAATTTGTGCGATACTTTTTTCATCGCCCGTTTCTAATGCGTATAAGATACTGAGCATTTGCGTCGAGTATGCAAATTTACCATTGGTACGATAATAGGCTTCACGAGCAATAGCGAGAAATTCCAAACGTGCATCACGACGCTGGCTAAGAGACGCGGTTTTACTGCGCAAGATTAGCTGTAAATTGCCGATCACTGTTTGCATTTCTGATTGCGATAATGATTTAGCTGCTTTGCCATAAGCAATAGGTTTAGCATCGTGTTGACCGATGGCATTGACGTAATAAAATTGGCGTTTTATTTCATCGCAGAGGGTTTTTTGGTCTTTGAGGACTATGACTTGCTGAATGGCTTGCAGACATGCGCTGGCATTTTCAGTAAATTTTGGCGAATTTTTATCCGCAGTTCTCAGCTGTTCAATTAATTCTTGATTGCTAAAGCGGGTATTCTTAAGCTCTTTAACAAACTGGGTGAAATCAACTTGCGTTGCATTTTGCTGTAGCTTGTCTTGTAGGTCTTGGATACTTAACAAAAGCTGCTGCTGATCTGGCTTCATTCGCATCAATGGAATCATGCCCGACAATACGCGGTTCACCTGACTCACATCGAATAATTGTGTATCTTTTCGGTTAGCGTAGGGGTTTTTTTCAAACTCGATAACAAATTTTTTCAAATCTTGATTGAATTTTTCTGTTGATGCATTCGTTAAGAAAATATCTAGCTGATTTAAATTGGGATACGGGCGCGTCTCATAGAGCTCGGCAACCTTATATAACGGAGCTGGTTCAAGTTGCGTTAATCTGGCAACGACTGTCTTCGCTTTCTTAATGTCATTAGCATCCAATTTAGAAAATTTACTAATAATTTGTAAGATAGGAAAACGTTGATCGGATGGTAACTCTTGCATTGCTTTGATCAACGATAAAGCGACATCTGGCGTAGCCAAATGATCTTCGATAAACAGTAACACAGGCGCAAATGATTGACCTTGTTGATCACAATCTTCCACTAACTGGTTGATGCCGGATATAAGCTCCCGAACATCCTCAATCGATGTTGGTGGAGCACTATTCAGTAGTTTTGAGGAGATAACGCTGATTAAGCTAGTAAACACAACTTGATCAGTAAAGCGTAATGCACATAGTTTGCCTAAGCAATCCTTTAATGATTCTAGGTCTTTTGGTTGTGTTTTATTAACGCCGTAGAGATAAATGTTAAGTAGATTGGTTTTATCTTGGCTAGATACTTTTTTCTCGCTTAAGATGCTGCCTAGCAAAGCTTCATCGTGCAGAATGGCTTCATGCTTTTCATCACGTTTAACATCATATTGATTAATCACTTGCTCAAACAGTTTCACTGGGAAACCTTGTTGATGATCGCAGTGACTTATAAAAATCTGCGCAAGTTTAGTAAAACCATCTAAAGATAAATTTTCGATGCGTGAATTTGAGCTCGTTAAAACATCGAGTATTTTTTCAAAGTAGGCGGGCCAAATCGTTTGTAGCTTCTGCAGAAAACCGCCGATAGAACCCAGCGCTTCTTGTTTACCAAATAAGCTATTGATGTCATCTGCTTTACACCAATTTTCATCGATCAGCATGACAATAG
>CAYXLV010000295.1:0-2989 GCA_964465995.1 uncultured Coxiellaceae bacterium
CCGGTATCCCCACTTTTTTATTGCAACACCCAGACGTCAATTTGCAGCTGCAGCTGGTTAGACCGGTAGAAGATTACCTCAGCAGCGACTACGACATTATAATTATGTGGAAACTCAGCAATGTAAATTTTCCAGATTACAACTTAGTCGCACGCAAACTTTTCACCATGCCAACCGGTTTATACGCCACCCCGGCTTATTTAAAAAAACACGGCACACCTAAAAAATTAAACGATTTAAAATTTCATAATTGTTTTTCAACAGTAGGCCAACGGTGGCCGTTTAAGAAAAAAGGCGGCAAATTAACTTATATTACGGTCGAAGGTAATCTATCAACAACGAGCGAAAGCGTGGTTTATTCGGCAGTAAAAAAGAATTTAGGCATCGCTTATTCCTATCCTTTTTTATACGAACAAGATTTAAAAGCAAAAAAAATTGTACCCGTTCTAAAAGAACACACCGACCTTTACATCGAGGTCTATGCGTTTTATCAACCCACTGCCTACCTACCCTTAAAAATAAGCGCTTTTCTTCAAACCATGTTAGAGCACTATCAAAGCATTCAAGACGTCATCATGCTGCGCGGCAAAGAAGGTGATCCATCATGAGCACCTTATCCGCAGACATTATCGCCGCTATCGCAACGCCACCGGGACGAGGCGGCGTGGGCATTGTGCGTTTATCTGGCAAAAACTTACACGAGATTGCCAACACTCTTACCCAAAAAAAATTATCGCCTCGCCACGCAACTTACGCTAAATTTCGCGATGAGAATGGCGATGTGATAGACGAAGGCATCGCACTTTTTTTCCCGGCACCGCACTCTTTTACAGGTGAAGATGTCCTGGAATTACAAGGACACGGTGGTCCAATAGTCATGCAAGGTTTATTGCAACGTGCTGTGCAATTGGGGGCGCGCTTAGCAAAGCCTGGCGAATTTTCCGAACGCGCATTTTTAAACGATAAGATTGATTTAACCCAAGCCGAAGCAATTGCTGATTTAATCAATGCCAACTCCGATCAAGCCGCCCGCTGTGCAATGCGATCATTGCAGGGAGATTTTTCCAAAACCGTACACAATCTCGTTGATGAGCTAACGCAATTACGTTTATTTGTCGAAGCTGCCATTGATTTTCCAGACGAAGATATCGACTTTATTAACAGCAGTGATGTGAAAAAAAGATTGCAGCAAGTCATAAGCAAAATCGACAGCGTCAAAGCCACCGCAAAACAAGGCACCCTATTACAAGAAGGCTTAACAGTGGTAATTGCCGGCAAACCCAACGCCGGCAAATCCAGCTTGCTCAATTGCTTAAGCGGTCGCGAAGTGGCAATCGTCACCGAAATCGCCGGCACAACGCGCGATGTATTGCGTGAATACATTCATATCGACGGCATGCCCTTACATATTATTGATACCGCTGGTTTGCGTGACAGTGAAGACATTGTTGAACAAGAAGGAATGCGCCGCGCTTGGTCTGCCATGGAAAGTGCCGATATCGTCTTACTGGTTAGTGACATTACCGATACGACTGATAACGTCGAGCTACCTTTCGCCGAAAAATTACCCGCCAATATTCCCATCGTTATGATTAAAAATAAAATCGATTTAAGTAAAGATGCACCTCAAATAAAGCAAACCAATAATACTACCGAAATTTATTTATCCGCCAAAAACAACACCGGCATCGATATCCTAAAAAAATATTTAAAAGACATCGCTGGCTTTCACGCTAATACAGAAGGTTTATTTATCGCACGCCGCCGCCACCTTGACGCAATTGCCAAAGCACAAGCACTTATCAGCAACGGTTTAACCCAATTAAACAGCCATAACGCCAGCGAATTACTCGCCGAAGACTTGCGCTTGGCACAATTAGCCCTCGCCGAAATTACCGGCGAGTTTACCTCGGATGACTTACTTGGAAAAATATTTTCAGAATTTTGTATCGGCAAATAACCAAATTTTAAAATTTATATTGCGTTGGATTGTCAGGGCAGGTTTTAAAACCACATTCAATAAAAACCGTCACGGTATTTGCTAAGGTTACCAAGATGGCAATAACAAAAATAAAACTAATCCATTTTTGCATGCGAACAGAACTTTTCACGCGTAAATGCCTAAACTGCTCATCAAATAAAAACATAAACGTAATAAAAAGCAAAAGCAAAACACAAAAAATAAAAACCCAAGTATAAAGATGCAACCCAAAAATAGCCGGACCGTAAGCGCCCGTCCCCGGAACGATGTGCAATAAAATTTGGCGCAGCGCAACAGTCGCTGTAAATAAAGTGCAAAGCAATGCGACAGCATAATGACTAGAACGAATTCCAAAACGTAGATTCAGCAATAACCCAAACGCAATCCCTAAAAAACCCCAGCGTTGCAGCAAGCAAAGTGGGCAAGGTAAATCATGCAGAACCAACTGAATCACCAGTGAGCCTGCCACAATCAATAAAATTCCAAACGTATCAATCCAGTTAACTTCAAGCAGTTTTTCTTTGCGCATTATCAAGCCTTATAGTTGGATATGTAAAACAGTGTTGGCATGGTGCATAAACCAAACAATCGCGAGCAGTAAATTAAGGAAAAAAACAATCAAGGCGGGCTTTCGCTGCTGACGCCAGGCAAGGATTAAAGCCGCAGCGAGCATCACAAAAATCAAAACCATCATAAAGCGACATCCTTATGACTACGTCAAACATTTTGGGTGTTTCGCCCAAATAGCGCAAGCACCCGCCTATCATTGGGCGATTACTGATCAGGAAAAAGTGTGTTAGAATAGGCTTCAATTTTCACAGTGAAATAAAAATCCCTATAAATCATATGGTTAAAGAATTTTCCAATACATTTGATGTCATCGTGGTCGGTGGTGGTCATGCTGGCACCGAGGCAGCCTTGGCAGCAGCACGCATGGGTGCGCGCACTTTATTGTTATCACACAATATTGAAACCCTAGGCCAAATGTCGTGTAACCCGGCGATTGGT
>CAYXLV010000296.1:0-2983 GCA_964465995.1 uncultured Coxiellaceae bacterium
ATATGAAGATGCGCAAGTGTTGTTGCAAAAAATTATTGATGAAAAATTATTGCAAGCGCATGCGGTTTTTGGCTTTTTTCCAGCAAATACAGTCAATGATGATGATATTGAAATTTATACCGATGACACAAGACAAGAAGTGCTAATGACGTTGCATCATTTGCGCCAACAAAATCGCAAGCCACCCGGGAAACCGAATCAGAGTTTAGCAGATTTAATTGCACCAAAATCAACTGGTATTAAAGACTATATCGGTGCTTTTGCGGTGACGGCGGGTGTCGGTGTTGAGGCGATTGCTAAAAAGTATGAGCAAGACAATGATGATTACTCAAGCATCATGATTAAGACCTTAGGTGATCGGTTGGCAGAGGCATTTGCTGAGCATTTGCACCAGTTAGTGCGTAGGAATTACTGGGGTTATGCGGGCGAAGAAAATATGAGCAATGTTGGATTAATTCAAGAACAATATGTCGGTATTCGCCCCGCGCCAGGTTATCCGGCTTGCCCAGATCATACTGAGAAATATAAGCTCTTTAAGTTATTAGATCCGCAGCATAATGCTGGCATTAGCCTTACCGATAGTTTGGCAATGTGGCCAGCCTCATCGGTTTGTGGTTTTTATTTTTCGCATCCCGAGTCGCAATATTTTGGGGTCGGGCGGGTTAATAAGGATCAGGTTACAGCGTATGCTGAGCGTAAAAATATGGACTTGGCGCTGATGGAGAAGTGGTTGGCGCCTGTATTGGGCTATTAGATGTAACTTATTTGTTACATTGTTCTATCTAGTGCACACATCTGTGTAACATCGCAATCGTAAACTTGCCTCAATGAGTTAACTAAGCTGCTTGCTGTGTAAGGTTAGGCAGTATATTGAATGAGGTGATGTTGTGATGACGATTAGAAAAATACTAACTCAATCGGCGGTGTGTGTGGTTGCTTGTGCATGTTTGCTCAGTGTGACGCCAGCAATGGCCTATGGCTGGCATCGTCATTATTAGCAGAACGGTGGCGGTAATTTTGCGGCGGGAATGTTTTTTGGAGCGGCATTTGGGTTTCTGGCTGGTGCGGCTGCTAATTCTGGCCATTATTATTATCGACGCGGTTGTGCGCGCCGAGTATTTGTACGCCATGTATGTCGAGTCAATCGTTGGGGGTATGAACATTGCTACCAAGTTCGTCGGGTTCGTTGGTACTGCTAATTTTGATCTCGTTTTGATGAATTTATTGATTGAAATTTTTAAGACTTCGTGGCAGTATTTGCAACCTATATGAGTATCCACTTTGTCGAGTAAAATCAAAATTGCACTTTTTTTGAACTACCTGTATTGAAGCCACTTTAAGTTTTTAATCTAACTCCTGAATTAAATAAATAAAATCCTAGGGATTTACACCTAAGGTGATACTTTAGCTATTGGCTAATACTTCAATAAGGTGAAAGTGATTGGTATTAAAAAGAAACCCGCAGTTGATGATAATCAGCTGCGGGTTTTTAGATTTTACTGGTTGGATTCTAAGAGGCTGCGTAGCATCCATGCAGTTTTTTCATGCTTTTCCATGCGGCGCGTGAGTAAATCAAGCGTGGGTTGGTCGCTGGCGCCTTCGGCTTTTTCAACAACTTTTCTGGCTGTGGCCGCAACTTTTTCATGACCGCGCGTTAATTGAGCCACCATCTCATTTGCTGCTGGGGCACCGCGTTCTTCTTCAAGGCAGGTTAGCTCACTAAATTCTGCGTAGCTGCCTGGTGCGCGATGACCAAGCGCACGGATTCTTTCTGCAATTTCATCAACTGCATCTGCTAGGTCGAGGTATTGGTTTTCGAACATTTCGTGGAGTGAATTAAAGTGTTCGCCAGTGACGTTCCAGTGAAAGCCGTGGGTTTTGATATAAAGGGTATAGGTGTCTGCTAATAAGTGGGAGAGGCCGGTAGCGATGTCGCTGCGTTGCTCTTCTGAGAGTCCAATCTGAATTTTCATAATATGCTCCTAATGTTGGGTTTTATACAGTTCCGGAAATTCGATCTCCTGCATCGCCTAAGCCGGGAACGATATAGGCATGCTCATTGAGTTTATCATCGACGGCAGCAATATAAATAGGCACGTCTGGATGTTTTTCGGTCAGACGGCGCACGCCTTCTTTTGCGGCGAGTATGCCAACAAAAACAATATTTTTGATGCCGGCTGCTTTTAAATGATCAATTGCTGCAATGGCCGAGCCGCCGGTGGCAAGCATGGGATCACACATTATATAAGGTGAGTGTTCGCTGTTTTCAGGAATACGGAAGTAGTAGCATTCCGTTTCGAGGGTATCTTCATTGCGAGCCATGCCGATATGGCCAGCACGTGCTGTGGGAATCAAGGTTAACATGGCATCCAACATGCCTAGGCCAGCGCGCAGAATAGGCACAATCACCGGGTGGTCATCAATTAGCAGCGGTGATTCCATTGGTGCTAGCGGTGTTTCAATCGTAATATTTTTAGTCACAAGATTTTGAGTGGCGGCAACTCCCAGGACTAGGGTAATTTCATGTGCAATTCGTCTAAAAACGGCAGAGTCAGTATTTTTATCTCTCAATATCGTCAATTTATGCGCAACCAGTGGGTGGTCAACCACAAATAAATTCGCTTGCGCCTGCGCCGCTGCAACTTTCATAGATCCCCCTTATAAATTTGGCCGCTATTATGCCAAAGAATCCTGCAAAGTGGTAATACTATTTCTGCATGCTGAAAATCGAGTACCATATTTTCGATATGAGCAAAGCAACAGGTTGGTTTTCGATGTGATCATAGTCGTGCACGATAAAATCACTAGATAAAATATGGTTGATTTTAATAGCTTGTGGCGATATAAACAGCTTCGCCAGCGTATTGTATTTTTATCTTATACGATTTGTTACAAAAACAAGCAATACTGAAAACTAAGATTTTTCTTAATAAAAAATTGTAGTTTAAAATCTAGCTCTATAAACTACCGCATCAAGTCTTCT
>CAYXLV010000297.1:0-2981 GCA_964465995.1 uncultured Coxiellaceae bacterium
GTATGGGGGCTGTTTCCAAAGTAAGAATTTATTTAAAAGCGCAAGTTAAAAGATTCTTTGCTAGTATCAATCTCCTGTGCATCATTCAAGTCAGCTGCGATACTCACAGCGCTTTCCCCACTGGCCACCCTTAGTGAAGCTTCCATTAATAATTCTTTGACCTGATCAGCATCTTGATCTGTGTAAATAGAGTCAATAGCACCTGCCAAATAAGCCTGCTTAAACTGCTTGGTAATTTGCATATTGTTTGGCAGCAATTGACTCACTTCATCAGCGCATCTTTCCAGCTGCTTAACCATCGACAACATATCAAGCGTCCTGAAATCATCAAGAGTCAATACAGAACGAAACCCATTAATAAAGTGGCTGGTATGCACTCCATAGCTTCCAGAGTACTTTAACTCAACTTTGCTATTATCGCGTGTTTGACAGGAAAAACCCCGGCTATGCATAGCAACAGCTTGCTGCAGCAGGACATTTTTATTACTTAACACGTCACGCTGAATTTCAAAAAATCTTTCAAGGGTTGCCGGTTTTTGCTTTTTGTTAACTGCAGCTGAAGAAAAGAAACGAATGCTCGACGATTTTGGCGGAGAAAGCAATTGAAGCAAACTATCAATATTTTCAACAGCAGCAATTAACTGCTTCTCGATAGTTTTAGTTTTATCACTATCATTCAACAAAGCAATTAAGCTTTGATAGCTTTCTTTGCTATCAATTGAACCTATAACTTGTGCTTCCATATCTGTGAATAAACTCTTACCAATTTCTTGGTTCTCGGCAAGTGCAGCAATGATATCTTTTAAAAGCTCACGATCATCCAATATTTTCAAAATATCAATTAACACTTCCACTTGATTCAGCGAACTCAAAAAGCTTCTCTGCTGCAAGCAAACTTTAAAAACTTTAATAATTTCAGACTTAAAGACTAAACAATATTGACTAAATACCCTTGGACTAACTTCCCGCATCATCGATAAAAAAGCAAGCTCGCCATCAGGCTTAATATCTCTTATAAGTTTAAATTGCTGCTTATCATTTAGAAAATTAAAAATTTTATAGTTTTTGGATAGGACAATTTCATTCTTTATCAAACTATAACACGCATTAAACGCTACATCTTTTAATCCTTCATCAACAGTCAATTTAATAAAACGCATTGCTTTATCAGCTTCATTCAATAAAAGCTTAAAGATAGTTCGACTTTTTTCAGGATACAAATCTTCAAACAACTCTTCTTGCAGAGAATCAGCATTAATTATTGTATTCCAAAGACCCTCAAAATCTTGATAATTTTGCATCAACAACGTATTTGGTAAACAATAGCAAAGAATATTCAGAGTCTTTACATCGCTTATCCACCTATAAAGCTGTGATTTGATTTTACTGTACACAACTTTAATACTCACATCACTTAATGCCTCGGTGATTTTCTTAAAATCAGCAGGACTATTCACCAGGCTAACAAGCTGCTCGCTCGCAAACTGAATCATAAAATGACCCTGCTCGAGCGAAAGTGCACTTAGCGCTGAGCACAGCTCATTAATACTTTCAAACTGGTAACCAGCCATTGCACCTGATTCAAACAGACGAAAATAAAGCTGCCAATGATTATCATATGCAGCTGTTCTTAGAATAGGAGCCTTTAGATTGGGATGAATTTTTGCCAGCATAACAACAGCATCTATACTAAGCTGCCCTGATAATGCCGGCACATTGGAAAACTTGCCCTGCATACAAAGCCGCCAAAATCTATTAATCCCCGCCTGTGTTTTTAAGTCTGCAAAGAATGATTGACTACCTTCACCCTTTTCCACCCCATTTTCTGTGCAGCAATGTGCTTGTTGTTGGTTAGTTGCTTGATGAATAGCATCGATTTTTTCAAGCAACAATTTGATGGCAAGCTTTTCCTCAGGCTTATTAGCCACTACTCCAACGATAGCAAAATCTTGATTTTGCCTTGTATCAAGGTTCTGTAGCAGTTGAATAATTAACGATGCGGGCTCTGCTAGTGCTTGCTTATGCAAAATAGCAGATTGTAATTGCTTAAAGCGATTGCTATCTAAATGACAACAATAATCTCTCAGTTGATCAAACGTAGAAAACCTTGCAATGATTTCAATGACATCATCAAGCACTGCATTTTGACGCAGCCCTTGAGCAGAACTCTCAGCAATGGCATAAGCCTGTCGCAATAGATCACGATCAATAAATTGCATTAAATTTTCAACTGTATTCTGCGCGTAATCTTTTGCCGTTAGTAAATATTCATATAAGGTTAGCGTCTTTTCACGAGTGATTTTTTTATATCCCTGGTCTCCAGTTATATTTTTTATCGCTACTTCATGCTGTTTGATCGTGTCAATCACTTGATTGATTTGCATTACCTGCGAACATAATTGCGGATAATTTTTATTTGCCATATTGGTTGAAAAATCTTTAATCGCACAATTTAATACTTGCTCAAGCTCATCCAGAGAATGATTTTCTATCACCCGCTTAAGATCAACAAATGCCTGCCATATTTCATAAGAATATTGATCCATTTGATCAATAGTATCTATTGGAAAAGCAATAAACCTCGCTTTATCGGCATTGTATTGATACAAAAATCGTTGTCCCACAGGAAACAACCACTCATCTTCGCTATGCAGACCAAAATCTCGCACAGTTTGGCCAAAGCGCCCTGCAGGCTGCTTAATTTCAGTGATTATTTCTCCAAATTTTTCAGCTGATTTTTCTTGTTTGGACGTACTGGTATACGATATTTCAGGGCTGATTGTGCTGCCAATTGGTGCAGTCAAACGAGTAAATACACCCTTCATTTTCGCCTCACCCCTAAAAAGCGTTTGTTCTTTGTTACTTTCTGCAGGGCTTGTGTTGGTCTCTGCTGTTTGATTTGCTGGAGCTAAATATTGCGTTGAAAAAAATGCACTCAGTATATTATCAATCACAAATTTTTCATTCGACTCACAATAGCC
>CAYXLV010000298.1:0-2936 GCA_964465995.1 uncultured Coxiellaceae bacterium
CTTCCATAAATAAATTTTCGCCTTTTTTCACTGTGCCATTGCGCACAGCATAATCGAGCGCTAAAGGAATAGAAGCAGCTGACGTATTGCCATGCTCCTCAATCGTTAACACTACTTTTTCCATTGGTAAATTTAAGCGTTTTGCAGCGGCTTGAATAATACGTACATTCGCTTGATGCGGGATTAACCAATCAATTTCCGATTTATCAACATTGGCTTTTTGCAATGTTTGATCGACAACTTCATCCAATTTTTTAACGGCCACTCGAAAAACTTCACGACCTTCCATATGCAACACCGGTTTCTCTTGCTGATCCCATAACGTGCTTTTTGCATATAATAAATTGCCATACTGACCAGCAGCACATAAATGCGTAGACAAAATACCAGGCTCTTCATCTGCTTTTAAAACCACAGCACCTGCGCCATCACCAAATAACACGCAAGTTTTACGATCCTTCCAATCGACGACTGTCGATAAAGTATCAACACCGACGACCAACGCAGATTTCACACTACCCGTTTGAATAAACTGATCGGCAACACTAAGCCCATAAATAAATCCAGCACACGCCGCATTCACATCAAAAGCAGCCGTATCATTATCAATGCCTAATTGCTGCTGCAATACACAAGCAGCGCTTGGAAAAAAATAATCTGGCGATGCCGTACCAACGACAATCATTTCAACATCTTTCGGCTGCATCCCCGCAGCTTTTAATGCGCGCTGACAAGCCACTGTAGCCATCGAACACGTGGTATCACCACTTTGCCCAACAATACGTCGCTCACGAATGCCAACGCGTTGCATAATCCATTCGTCAGTGGTATCCACCATTTTGGCGAGATCTTGGTTAGTTAAGACTTGATCGGGTAAATAGGAACCCGTACCCACTATCCTTGAATATGGCATAGGGACTTTACTCCTCAGAAGTTTTTGCAGATGCTGATGGTTGCAAAACTTTTTCAACCATTTGACGAATTTGTTGCGGGATGTTTTTTTTCACTTCTAAAAAAGCTTCATTAATTGCCACCGTAAACGCTAACTCATCCGCGCTACCATGACTCTTAATCACAATCCCATTTAAGCCTAAAAATGTTGCACCATTGCGACGACGTGGATCGATATGTTTAGTGAGTTTTTTAAAAACTGGCATGGCTGGTAAGGCGGATAATTGGGTGAGCATGTTTTCAGTAAAGGCAGCTTTGGCTAAATGCCGAATTAATTTTGCGACGCCTTCACAAGCTTTTAAGGTGATGTTACCAATAAATCCATCACACACAATCACATCTGCAATACCAGAAAAAATATCATCACCTTCCACGTAACCAATATAATTAATTGCCGATGATTGCGATAATAATTCAGCGGCTTTTTTTACCACCTCATTACCTTTAATTTCTTCTTCACCGATATTTAATAACGCCACAGCTGGACGCTCTATGCTATCAACCGCTGACGCTAAAATAGATCCCATCACCGCAAATTGATAAAGATGATCTGGCGTTGAATCAACATTCGCCCCCAAATCCAACATCCGTACTTCTTTATCCACTTCCGTGGGAAAGCGCGTAATAATGGCAGGACGATCAATGCCCGGTAATGTTTTCAGCACAAACCGCGCTGTTGCCATTAACGCACCCGTATTACCCGCCGACACACAAGCCTGCGCTTGCTCTTCTTTGACAAGATTAATCGCTACTCGCATTGAAGAATCTTTTTTAGAGCGCAATGCAGCAGAAGGTGATTCATCCATCGCGACTTCTTCAGACGCATGTTGAATCCGCCAACGATCGGCGCAATCAGCGCCTTGCTTGTTCAAAATGGGAGTTAAAACCTCTTCACGCCCCACAAAGATTAAGTGGCAATCTTCATGTTCGCGTAAAAATTTTAAGCCGGCTGGCACGGTGACATTCGGACCGGTGTCACCGCCCATGGCATCAATAGAAATTGTTTTTTGTATCACAGCTGAGCTTACTCTTCGTCGTCAGCCATTGGTTCTTCGACGCTTAGCACTTCGCGGCCTTTGTAGTAACCATCAGGTGCGACGTGATGTCGAATGTGAGTTTCACCGGTAACACGGTCCATAGAAAGGGTTTTTCCAGTGACTGCGTCATGCGAACGACGCATACCACGCTTAGAGCGGGTTTTACGATTTTGTTGTACGGCCATTAATTCTCTCCAGTTTCCTAAGCCCAAATAAATTTCTTTTTTACAATGAGTTAGGATCGATTATTCATATAAAATGTCTAATTTGTACACCCCAGTCTTCTGAGGCGGTACTTTTTACCATTTTTCAATAGCTTTAGGCAAGCGCCGAGTCGTCACCAAGCTTTTGCGGGCACTGCTGCGGATCGTGCATCGGTATCATCGGCAGTGCCAGCAATATCTCTTCTTCCAGCATGACCTGCAAAGTCACCGGCTCACCAGCTGTCACCAGCGGCTCATAACTCGCTGGCAAGCTCGTGGCCTGCTTGTCAGAAATAATGGGGCTTAATAAAAATTCGATCTGCAATGCAAATGCTAACTCTTGATTACAACGCTGGCAGATCAAAGGCAAGGTTGCTTCAATTTGCCCATGAATAGTACGACAACCCTCAGCGTCTTTGCCAAACTGCAGTTGGTAATGTACATCACCACTTTGATGACAAAGCAAATCATGCAAACGCGGCAACTGCGCAAGCGGCACTTGGCCAGTTAATTCAGCTGCTTGATCAGCTAGTCGAAAAGGATCAATCGTTTTATTCATGGCGGCAAGGATACAAAATTCCTTAGCAGGAATCCAGATATGGCTGGCTCACTATAAATAAAAAAAATTAAATTTTCTTGGGCGAATGAATACTTCCTTAACATTCATTTGTTAGGCTTTATGCTTAAAACTCAATTCGCTCCATGTCCTCGAAGTACATGGTACTGCCATCTTCTAAAGTGATGG
>CAYXLV010000299.1:0-2930 GCA_964465995.1 uncultured Coxiellaceae bacterium
GAAGCACCACTGCCTCGAATAATTGGGCCGCGGTCTTCAAGTTGGAATGAAGAGGATTCAAATCCGCCTAGCGTAAAATCACCTTCAGAGTCGACAAAAATATTAGGGTCTGCTGATTCAATGCTAATGGTTTGAGTTAATTCTGATTGGCCTCCGACAATTTTCTCAGAGGTGACGTAATTGACGTGTTTGCCTTGGTGAATGGTGGCGAAATGTTTAGAAAACTCACCGGATTCATTAACCGTGATTGGTTGATGTTCGTACGCCGATAAGCTCTCGCCACCCTTAGGTTGGCTATATAAACTACTGGACAGATCATTCTGCTGATCGGCACCATCTGTTGTTTGACTGTTAATCGTCGGTATATCGCTTTTTGCCATACTCTCTAGTCCCGATGACATCGCCTCAGGCTCTCAGACAAATTATAGTCAATTTAAGGTGAAATATTATACAAAATCGAGGGTTGTTGCAGAATTTCAAGGTGTTGCTCATGCTTCCATTCCATGGTGAACTGCTTGGATTCTACCAATTTTACTGAAAAATTGCTGTAATTGAATAAGTTACTCTATTTGCCTGCGTTTGACCCCATCAATCTGCCCTTGTAACCCATACCCTCGGCACGATATAGTTTACCGTTATATATCTAAGGAAATACCGCCAACGATCAAGCGGTTATAAGGAGATACTGAGTTGGTATTAAAGCTTTGGCACAAGCTTGTCGAAATCACTGATTTTGCCATGCCAATTGGGGCTTGGCAGTCTGCCCGTCATGTGATTGGCAATATTCTGTTGGCTTCTTTTTTGGTGAATACCTTATCCCTTGCTTTCCCCCTCGCTTTATTACAAGTTTATGACCGTATTATCCCCAACGTGGCAATCACCACGTTGGTTTTGCTGATTATCGGTGTTGGTATCGCATTGATTATTGAAGCTATTATGCGTGTAGTGCGCTCTTACGTCAGTGCCTGGGCAGATGCACGATTTGAGCATGTAATAGGTTGCGATGCCTTTAACTATTTAATTCAAAGCAAGCTCAAAGATTATGAAGCCGATGGTTCCGGTATCCACTTAAAACGCATCAACTCGCTTAATTTATTGCGTGACTATTACGCCGGCCAAGCCATTATCACAATCATCGATATACCATTTGTTTTTATTTTTTTAGCCATTATTTATTACATCGCCGGTTGGTTAGTCTTGGTGCCAGCGGCAATGTTAATTTTATTTTTAGGCGTTGCCGTGGTGCGAGCGAGAAACTTTCAATCCCTCTTGGAAGATCGTCACGTGCAAGATGATCGTCGCTTTAACTTTTTAATTGAAACCTTAAGTAATATTCACACGGTAAAATCCATCACTCTCGAAGCACAAATGCTACGTCGCTACGAACGCCTACAAAAAACCTCATCTTCACATGACTACGGTATCAGTAACCAAAGTTCTGGCTCTGTATTACAAGGCTTATTAATGTCGCAAGGCACCTTAGTATTGGTTGCAGCGTTTGGTAGCGTGTTAGCTATCAATGGCATGTTAACAGTAGGTGGGCTAGCAGCTTGTACTTTGTTATCAGGACGCTGTTTACAACCGGTCAACACCATCGTGCAAGTATGGACGCGTTCACAAGCTATCAAAATTGTACGCAAAGAATTAGCGAAAATATTTTCTTTACCCAAAGAAGAAACGAAAGGATTGCCAAAGTTATATGTAAAAAAAGGTGAAATTGAATTTCGTAATGTATCGTTTAGTTATAGCCCTGAATCAGCACCCACCATCAAAAATCTCAATCTCAAAATTAATGAACATGAAACAATCGCAATCAAGGGCGGTGGCCAGAGCGGTAAAAGTACATTGTTGTGGCTAATCCTGGGTGTGGTTGATCCAACCGAAGGTTCTGTGCTGGTAGACCAGCAAGATTTGCTGCAAGTGCAACCCCACAGTATTCGTCAAAAAATTGCCTACCTACCACAGCAAGGCGTTTTATTTAACGGCACAATTATGGAAAATTTGACCATGTTTTCAGGGCCAGAGCATTATCATGCGGCGCGTAAAGCCGTGGAGCAAGTTGGGCTTTCGCAAGTGATAGAGCGCTTGCCAAAAGGCTTTGATACGATTTTAGCGGATCAGGCGAATGAGACTTTTCCACGTGGTTTAAAGCAGCGTCTTTGCATTGCCAGAGCTCTAGTGCATAAACCAAAAATTATTTTATTTGATGAAGCCAATACGGCGATTGATATGCAAGGTGATTTGATTTTAAAAAATTTATTAGCAGATTTGTCAAAGCGGACCACGATGATTTTAATCTCACATCGTCCGTCTATTTTGGAATTGGCTGATCGAACCTATCAATTAGAAAATGGGAATTTAAGCTTATTAACATGAATGAAGGCGTTGTCGCAGCGGTAAACCCTGTCGGGATGACTGCATATGAACGGTGTTTAGAGCCCTTATTAAAGGCTTTGCGTTGGCACGGTATTGATCGCCACTTGGTTGAAGCATTGCCGCATTATAACGTGATCGACACTGCGTATATGTTTTGCGATGTAATGGAGAACTTAAATTATGAGCATCATTATGTCGATGTGAAGCTCGATGATGTTGATAAACGTTTATTCCCGGCATTATTTGTGAGTGATAATGGCAAAGTTTTAGCGCTGATCTCCAAGCGTAAAAGTGAAATCACTGTTTATGACGGTGAAAATGATAAAAGACTCGTTTTCAAAGAAACAGCTGTTCCTGAGGAGTTTTTATCAGGCAGATTATATGTGTTCCGATTTCTCACTTCGGCAGAAGTGGAAGAAAAACCAAAAACAAGTTGGGTGCTCACGGCATTTAAAAATAACAAAAGCATTATTTTAGGTTCATGATTATTTTCAATTTTCTTAAACATCTAGGCGCTAGCCACACATCTTTTTATTATGTCAGTTTAAGATAAG
>CAYXLV010000300.1:0-2925 GCA_964465995.1 uncultured Coxiellaceae bacterium
GGTTTAACGATGGGTATCCTTGGTATCTGAGTGAAGATTTCCCCAATCAAACCGAAGCAACAGCAACGCATGAAAAGTGGATGCCTGTAGCGTTAGTGCAAAAGTCGATTAAAAAACAACTAGGCTACCAGCCGTCAGCAGTGATTAGTAAAGAGTTTGATGTTTGGAATAATCCGACCAAAGTGACAGACGAAGTTGGTGCTGTTACCACTATGGACTATAACGATCAAAATCTTCCTACTGTCGTTAATCAGCCTGCAGTAACCGTGTGCGATAACAAAGGTGATTTTCAGGAGAATGTTTCTCCAGTATTAACCTATGGTTATGGTTTAGCCGATGAACATATTGGTGCAAGCAATGGGCTTGGTGGTGTCACCGCCAAGGTGAATGATGAGGCGTTACGTTGGATTTATAATGTGACGCCAGATGGAGCCATTAGCTATCAGCAGCAATTGAATGCTATTGCTCATATTGAGAGTTACACCAATGAGTGGGATAAAAAAACCCAGCTATTGGTTAATGGTATGGGGCAAACACTGAGTATTACCCCACCAGATAATTTGGGTGTGATGCAGTTTACTTACCAAGAAAATGGTCTTGATGATAGTTATCAGATGCAGCCCAGTCTTTTTGGGTTGATGAATTATGATGCAGTAAAACGAATCAGCGAAACTAAAACACCGCATGCTAACCTTGCTCAATATCAACGTGTCGTTGATGAAGATACGGGTGAAATGACCTTAACCATTAGCCGTGATAGACGCGAAACCAAAGATAAATATGAGCCAGCAGTTACATCGTATAAGAGGGATTGGTTTAAAAATCCAGTTGGTCAAGAGGGTGTGACTGGATCAAAAACAGTTTTTGAATATGATTTTAAAAAGCAACTCACACGTAAAACGCGTCATGGAGGAAGCTTAGGCGTCACTGAGCATTTTAAGCTTCAATACACAGCCACCCCATTTGGTAATATCTTCACGCCTAAAAAAATAACAACCCCCGTTCCTGATCAAGACCTTAATTTCACCTGGAAGGCTGGCTTGATAAAGCAAGTAACAGATAAGGGTAACCAACAGGTAACTACTTATGAACACAATGCCGCTCGGTTAAAAATTCAGTCATTAACCCATGATATGAAGGGTCATATTATTGACTCAAAGCAAGCGAGATACAGTGCAGACCGAAGTAATTATTGGAACTTTGATGCAGATGCTTTAGTGGTATCCATAAAAGATGCAGCAGGTAATAAAACCTTTGCGCATGGCGCACTGTTTGGTGACAAAGGCTGGAAGCATCCCTCAGCGACCCATGATAGTTACAACACTTTTACGTTAGGCGGCCTGATGCAAATCAGTAATGGTGTTAAAACCGCATCGGGTATTGAGATCAATAATAGTCAGGGTATTGAATATGGCTATAAAGCCAAAGACAGCACTTCCATAAAGATGCAACGCCAAACTGAAACAAAATGGATGAAAAACGTTATCAGTGGTCATTACGTTAAATCGGTTGCTGATTTGCAATATACGGCGGACGATTTATTAGAAAAGGTTGATGACAGTGTTATCGATATTCATGCTGTTTTGAAATACGATCCCAATACTCGTCGCCGTATTGGTTATTATCAAAAGGGAACGATTGCATCCCCATCAGATTATATTCACAGTGATACGCGCTTAGATGAGGATGGTTTTCCAAAGTCTGTATTAGGTAGTTCTAGCTTGCATGTAAAAGGCAAGGATAATAAGTTTCAGATACAGTCGGGCATCAGTCACTCAGTGAATTCTTACTTTTTGGATGGCAGCATACTGTCGCAAGGTAGTCAAAGAGTCACAACCGTTAGTACTTTTTGGCCTTTGCATTCGCTAAAAGGTTTGCATTTAGTTTTGCGCTTACGAGCAGGCAATCAAGTGAATCAACCAGCACCTTTACCTGAACAACCACAATCACAAACAACGACGGAAGACGACAGCTTATCAGTTTCCTATGTAGAAGCGCGCGGCAATTACACTGAATATGTTGTTAGGCTATCGCGTCATGTTGAGGGTGGTAATACCACGAGTGGTTCTGCACTGAATTCCAATGATGCGAATGGTAATTTATCGGCGCAGCTAGGCGTTAATGTGGTCGGCGCTAATACGGGACTTGATTATTACTATACGGCAGATTGGCAAAATCAAATTTTAACGCAGTTGTCAGTCAAGCCGACATCTCTTATTGTACGAGCACTCTTTAGGGTCGGTGCCGATCAATTGTCACAAACTCGCTTTTTTTATGCACTAAACGGTGAGTATCTGGGCTCTCATGAAAATTACAACCCACATAATGAGCGCATTGTTCCATACTCTACACCCATCAGCCCGAAAGTAGACGTTGATTTTCATCGCCATCACAAAGGCAAGCCAGTTTGGTTTGCGAACGCTGAAAATTCGCACCCGCACAGTTATTTTGACCGTTGGGCGGGTGGCTTCACGTCGGATGGCAAGCTGACTCTCGCCCAACCATTTAACGCGGCGGGCCTACCAGCCAGTCGCCAATATGAAGCTTGGGGTAAATCGGACACGTCATTTCCTGAGAGGTTCGCTCGCTCACTGGATGCGGATTTATTGAGTGGCACGCCAGATTTATCGTTGCTAAAGACGTTTGAAAATTACCATCAACGCACGATCACGATTTAAAAGCCGATGTCGTTTGATGACGTGTCGATGCAGCAATATGGGGATACGAGTTATGGTACATTGATTAAACTTTACAACCGCCAATTTTCACAACAATCGACGCTGCAAGTGGGTCAAAGACTCCGCGTGCCAGCGTTATTGCCAAGTCATGATAGCGAGCGCACCTCGATACCGTATCAATTGTTGATGGCGAGAATGACCAAGGCGTTAAGCCCTTACGTTGGTTCACCGCACAAGAAGCAACATC
>CAYXLV010000301.1:0-2899 GCA_964465995.1 uncultured Coxiellaceae bacterium
ATAACGGCAACATAGAACCCGGTAATCCAGCCCCATAATTAATAACGACCCAGTTTTTCATCAAGCTTGAAACCGAAGGTTTTTGGGAACCAGTAAATGAATCCAGCAAAGTAGCCAAAGACAACGCCGCCAATAATCACGTTATGAAAGTGAGCGACTAGAAATAAACTGTTATGTAATTGGAAATCAACACCGGGTAGTGACATTAAAACACCGGTCATGCCACCAATCGCAAAAGTGCTTAGGAAACCAACGGTCCAAAGCATCGGGGTGGAGAAAGTGATCTTGCCGCGATACATGGTGAACAGCCAGTTAAACACTTTTACCCCAGTCGGTACTGCAATAATCATTGTCGCAATACCAAAGAAGGCATTCACATTGGCGCCTGCACCCATCGTAAAAAAGTGATGCAGCCAAACAATAAATGATAAAAAGGTAATCGCAATGGTCGCCCAAACCATAGTAGCGTAACCGAACAATGGTTTTTTACAGAAGGTGGCGACCACTTCAGAAAATGCACCAAAGGCTGGCAGAATCAAAATATACACTTCTGGATGTCCCCACGCCCAAATCAAATTGATATACATCATCGCATTGCCACCGTGACCCGCGGTAAAGAAATGCATACCCATAAAGCGATCAAGGAATAACATACCCAGTGTGGCAGTTAAGATCGGGAACGCGAGAATAACGAGAATCATTGCGCAAGCAGCTGTCCAACAAAAAATAGGCATTTTCATTAAGGACATACCAGGGCAGCGCATTTTTAAGATTGTTACTAAGAAGTTAACCCCGGAGAGCAAACTACCCACCCCGGATATCTGTAAGGCCCATATATAATAGTCAACCCCAACTCCTGGGCTATAAACGATGCCGGATAGTGGTGGATACGCTAACCAACCAGTTGCTGCAAATTTACCAATGACCAATGAAACATTAACTAGTGCGGCACCCGCAACGGTTAGCCATAAGCTTAATGAGTTTAAGTAAGGAAAGGCCACATCGCGTGCGCCAATTTGTAATGGAACCACTAAGTTCAAAAGACCAAACATAAATGGCATGGCCATAAAGAAAATCATAATCACGCCATGCGCGGTAAAGATCTGGTCAAAGTGTTCGGGTGGTAAATAACCCATCGAGTGGCCGACGGATAAGGCTTGTTGTAAGCGCATCATAATGGCGTCCGCAAAACCACGCAGTAACATCACGGCAGCGAGGATAATATACATAATCCCAATTTTTTTGTGGTCAACTGTGCAAATCCATTCGCGCCAAATGTAGCCCCATTTTTTAAAATAGGTAATAGAGCCAATCACTAACAATCCACAAAGTGCCATAAATGCACCGGCGTCCATAATAATGGGATTGTGATAAGGGATGGAGTCGAGTCTTAAGTTACCGAGTAGGGTTTGTTCTAGCATATCAGTTTCCTATTTGTCGCCATGGAGTTTCATTTGTGGGCCCATGTATTTCATAATCACATCGTTAAATAAATGTTTTGCTGGGTTTGAATAAAGTTGTTTGTGGTCGTATTCACTCGGCGTGGCAAGGCGGTGGTAGGCCAGCATGCTAAGTTGCTTAGGTGCATGTTGTACGGTTTGCACCCATTTTTCATATTGTTCTTTAGAGGTGACATCAACTTTAAAACGCATGCCTGAAAAGCCTTCACCGCTAAAGTTGGTTGAAAAGCCTACGAACTGACCAGTTGATGTTGCCATTAAATTGAGTTTGGTACGCATGCCAGTCATTGCATAGATTTGTCCCGCCAAGCGTGGAATTTCTAGAGAGTTCATTGGTGCATCTGCAGTGACTAAAAAACGAACAGGTGTATTAACAGGAATTCTTAAATAATTAACGGCAGCGATATGTTGATTTGGGTAAATAAATAACCATTTCCAATTGAGGGCAATGGCTTGGATGATGATGGGTTTTTGTTTAACGTCTAGTGGGCGGTATGGATCAAGTTTATGAGTGGATATCCAAGTCATTGTCGCTAAGATGGCGATAATGACACAAGGTATCGACCAACAAACAACTTCAAGTGCTGTACTTTCTGACCAATTGGGGGAATATTGCGCTGTTTTATTTTTGCGGCGATATTTCCAGGCAAAAATAAAACTCATTAAGATCACGGGAATAACGACAATTAGCATTAGTAGTGTCGCGTCGATTAATAGGTTTTTCTCACTTAAGGCAATGATGCCTTTGGGATCAAGCAAAGCCATTTTACAGCCGCCTAATAAAGTGGTTAATCCTAATAAAAAAATGTGTCTAAGTTTTATCATGGTTGTCGACTCTTGTTAATCACATGGCGTCCATGCATTATCGGTGATGAGGTTGCGCGTTATGGGCACTTTTGAAGACGCATACATTACCACAATTTTTTTGAATATCAAGAAAGCCTTTCAATAAGTACATGACGTTTTGAGTACAAAATTGGCCCTGTGATCCTGAGCATGATCAGATGCTTAGTTATTTTATTTCAAGTAATGCTTGCTATGGTGTGTCGACTAACCACTTATCGAGAAATTGAAATAAATAATGGTTCATGGTGGCAAAGTCAGTTTGTAAAATAGTTTTTGCGGGTTGGGTGTAAGTGCTAGGGGTTAAATCGGCTTTAGCGCCTTCAATGAGTGCTTTGGTGGTGTCGGGTGTCAGTTCTAAGTGGCATTGAAAACCAAAAATTTTATCGCTGAATTTAATAATTTGTCGCGGGCAGCCGTTACTATAAGCAAGAATTTCTGCATCGGTTGGTACACCGGGCATATCATGATGCCAATGTAGGGCGTCAAAACTGTCGGGAAAATCTTTGAAAATTTTGCATTGCTTGGCATTGGCGGTGAGTGATATGGGAAATAAACCGACTTCTTTGGCAGGGCTTTTTTCCGGTTTAGCATTA
>CAYXLV010000302.1:0-2889 GCA_964465995.1 uncultured Coxiellaceae bacterium
AGTTGCTTCCAAAAACCCTAAGGGGCTGCCACAATCGTAACGCGTGCCATTAATTGGACAAGCTGTAACAACTTCGTATTTTAATAATTCTGAAATGGCATCTGTTAATTGAATTTCATTACCGACACCAGTTTGGGTTTTTTCTAATAGTTTAAAAATGCGCGGCGTTAAAATGTACCGTCCAGTCACCGCGAGTGTTGAAGGCGCTTCCTCAGGTTGAGGTTTTTCAACAATCGAAGCAACTTTGCGCGGGTTGGCATCGCCTTTTGCTAAAGAAATAATACCGTAGCGATCTGTATCATGCTTTGGCACTTCTTCGACCGCTAAAACACTCGTGTGCGTTTCGTTATAAACATCCACCATGGTTTGCAAACAAGATTTTGGTTGGCAATCCATAATGTCATCGGCCAACAAAACTGCGAATGGTGCATTACCGACCACCGCTTTTGCCCGCAATACGGCATCTCCCAAACCACGCGGTTTAGGCTGGCGAATATAAACAATGCTGATATGATCGGGAACGATATTTCTGAGGGTGGCGAGTTCTTGGTATTTACCGCGCTCTTCTAAGCGACTTTCCAGTTCATAATTCGAATCAAAATAATCTTCAATGGCTCTTTTACTCATACTCGTCACAAAAACTAACTGAGTAATGCCTGCCTGTAAGGCTTCTTCGACGACGTATTGGATGAGGGGTTTATCAACTAGCGGTAGCATTTCCTTAGGACCGGCTTTAGTGACAGGTAGAAATCGGGTTCCCATGCCGGCGACGGGTAAAACAGCAGTAGTGATTGGTGCACTCAATTGCGGACTCCTTAGTTGACTCCATTATGAACAAATTGAGTGCATTATACCGGATATGCTGCTGTAAATGCTACAGCTCGAACGGCGGCGCTGGCACCATAGAAGCTCTGACTTCACGCAATTCAGGAGTGCCTGGGCGGTTCTTAAAAAAGTCAGTGCTGGGTGACTGAGAGCTGGCGCTGAGTGTTGGTAACACTGACTGTGTCGCAGATTGTTCTTTTTCTAGGTTATAACTGAGTTCATCCACAATAGTTTGGTATGCATTACTTTCAAGCTGTCCTTCGTAATAGACTGGCAACACATATAACTCCGTCCGCAAATCCTCATTCTCAACCCAGTCCACAATCACTTTGGCGTGTGCAAGCTCCTCTGAACTATCATCAAGATAAATCCGCATCACACTTTCAGAGCGTTCCTCATCAAGCTCTATCAGCTCTTTTAGTATTTGCGCTTTTAATCCGACTTTGCCTTCAGTGTAACTATCGTCGTCGATAATCAATGTCACACCTAACTCTTTTTGGAAAACTTGTTTAATTTTTTCAACGCTATCCGCATCTAGTGAATAAGCTTGATACTTCCGAAGCTCATCTTGCAATTTAATTTTATTGGATTTTTCATTTTGTAATTTGAACTCCCATAGAGCAATGTGTTCTTTGCTTAATGATGTATCTGAACGCAATGTCTTAAGCTTATTTTCTATCTCGTTAATGCTTAATCCAGACTGATCAATTTTTTCCTTTAATATCTTGATTTTTAAACCCGCATTTCGACGAGCAGTTAACGCCCTGAATACTATTTTTGCATTAGGAAACAAGCGTTTTGCTTCACGAAACAAATGCAATAAAGCAGGATTTAAATAAGTTTTTTGGTGGAAGTATGTATAAGCAAGTAATAGCAAAGAATCATCAAGATCTATATGAAAAATTATTTCATCCACATCATTTTGTTTTCTTTGCTGAAAAACACTCATCAGAGTGGATAAATCCACCACATCAATCTGCCCTGCTTGATAGCAAGGCACCCACAGAATATCTTCGCCAAGACGTTCCTTAAGAGATGACTGAAAGGACTCATCTGCGGTAATCACAATAAGTCGCTCATCATACTGTTGTAGATTGGTTGCTAGTTGGCCTGCTGGCAAATATAAACTATTTTTTTTAGGATGCTTTGGAAAAGCTAATAAATTTTCTTGTTTTAGCGATGCTAATAAACCGCTTCTGCTATTTTTATATTCTTTTGGCAATAATGCAGGGATGCGTTCGATCATAATAGATTGGCCACCATTAGGCAGACCAATATAAAACGATTTCCCTTTCAGCTCCTCTTCACTAAGATAAAACTGAAGTTGATAAGCATCTTGATGATTAGACTCAAGCTTCATTAGCAAATCAAGCAATTCTGGATTACAGGTAAATCCGACTTTCTTTTGTTCTTCGTCAACAGTTAACTTAAACAGGCTTGTTAGGTGCACTAAAATTAAGGTATTTTTTTTCGGCTGTTGTTTCATAATTGGATTTATCTCTTGTCATACGGCAAAGTCATAGTGATAATACACAATGTTTGTTAAGGATTTCTTAAAATCCATCGAAAAAAATAGGTTTTTTGCGTACATAACCGCAGGTTAATGGAGGGGCTCATCTTATTTGAAAAGAGCGGGACTGGGTATCGTACACTGACCTCAATTTGCAGCTAATTTGTTTAGGCATCCTCTCACTGGCGTTCGTGGCTCGGATGTCAGAGTCTTCTGCCAATGCATGAAAACTGAGCCACGAACGCTAGTGAGAGGCTGCCCAATATAAATCATTTGCATTAAGTTTATTTAAAATGCCAAACCTCGCAAATTCCCATCGCACCACTGATCTACAACAAGGCCTATGAAAATACTCTAGATTGCGAGATCAACTCGCACACTGATCTTTTCCCACAAGTTAGAAAAGAAAATTTGAAATTATTTTTTTGTGGGCTTAGCCTCTCAAATGTTGCGTATTAACTTAAAATTGAAGCTTGTATTTTTGGGCAACCTCTCACTAGCGTTCGTGGCTCGGATGTCAGAGTCTTCTGCCAATGCATGAAAACTGAGCCACG
>CAYXLV010000303.1:0-2875 GCA_964465995.1 uncultured Coxiellaceae bacterium
TTGTCATACAGCGCAGCGTCAATATCTAAGTTAGGCACGGTGGGGTATTTATAGCTTTGGTGGTAGTCGCAAATTTTTTGCCAAAGCTCGGGATGTTTTTTTAAAAAATCTTGATTGCTTTTGGCAAGTTCTAGACGGTTTTTATCTAAACATGTGGTGTATTTTTGATGCATGGGTAAGAGCAATGGAGCTTCCGCGACTTTTTTACGAAAGACAAAGCTTTTTTCGGCAATGCTATTGGCATTGAGGGTGGTGATGTCGTCGCTATCTAGGCGTAGCCATAACGTTTGGTTTTTATAATGCTGGTGTTGGCCGATGGATAAGACGGGTGCCATGAATTGATTGTCGGCACCTAGTTTGCCGCTAACCATAATGGCTTCGCCTGATAATTTATTGAGCCGGGCAAGATCAGTGGTTTTTTTAAAGCTGCCACACAAGTAATCCCACATTGCTTTTTTTTGCATTAATTTTTTTGCCAGCGCAACGGTTACCTCTACATCCACCATTGCATCATGTGCTTGGCCGCTGGCCAGTTGGTTTTCGTTATTGATGTTTTCTAATTTTAAGCTGGTTTTACCGTTAATAGTTGGCCAGTTTAAAATATCTGGCTTAAATAAATAATACATCACTAGCATTGGATAAATATCCATGCGACTGCAGCTATTGGCATATTGATGTGTGTAGGGCGCTAATAAGTTGCGGTAAAAAGAAAAGCGTAAAAACTCATCATCAAAGCCGAGGGTGTTATAGCCTAAGCTAATTGTGCCAGGTTGATTCATTAGTTGGTGAATTTGGCTAATTACGGCAAACTCATTGTCGCCGCTGAGTAGTTTTTCAAAAGGAATGCGGTGGGTGATGATGGCGCTTGGTGCGGGAATGACATCAGGGTTAAGGCGGATGGCAAATTCATGGCGTTCTAATTCTTGACCTTTTAAATCGGTACGAATAGCCGCGAATTGCAGTACTTGGTCAAAGCATTTGTTGAGACCTGATGTTTCGATGTCATAAAAAAGATAGGTTGCTGCCATTGCGATTCCATTTGCGAAAAATTGCGCGAATTATCGCAAATTTTTTTGCGCATAGCAAAATAAAACAGGTTGGGTTTAGCTTAGGTCGATGACTTTTTGGTAAAAATAGGTTAAATCTTTTTGGTCTGCGGTGTTCATTTCTTTTTGCGTGGCGTCTTGGTAGACAAGTTTGGCGTGTTCGACTAAGCATTGTCTAAGATCATTAGGCATTTCTATCATTAGTAAGTCAGCAAACATATTTAAAATATGGATTGAGACTGATAAATCAAATTTAGCTTGTTGGCGAAAGCGGTTGAGGCTGGTGCGTAAGATATCGCTATAGCCCACTGCTTTGCGCACGAGGCGAGGCTGGTCATTTTCATCACTAAGCACGTTTGGGTTGAGTTGTTTATTGGCTAACATGGCAAAGCCTTGCACCATTCGATCTAATGCATGTTTTGCTGTGTAAGGGTTATTAATACCGGGCGATAGTGCGCGCACTGCCACTTCGCTAAGTTCTTCAAACGCGAACTCAACGTCTTGCACGGTTGAGCGGCGTAAACCGGCTTGAATCGCTGTATGGCATTTTTCGTGGGTTAATTCACTAATGCCTTGTTCGGAATATATTGTCATTATGGGGAGGTCTTTAAAAATAAATTGTCCGGGTTCGGTGAGTAAATGAATGAGTAATTGTTTTTCGGTAGCGATATCGAGCAATGCTTGGTAATCAATGGTTTGAATGTAGCCGCTTTTGGTGCTTGATATCATGTCCTTTTTTTTGTTTTCAAGATACTTTGTATTAAGTTGTTGGTTTTTATTAATGATGGGATGAATGGGTTGTTGGGTCGCATCATCACTAAGATCTTTAAATTGCCGATTGATACTGTGGGTTAAATCTTCAACAAGATAATCCAGCACATTATCCACTTGGATCGCGTGACAAACAAAATGAATGAAATAGATAAGTAAAAAGAAGCTGATAATTCCGAGTAATAGGCCAGTAAAAACTGTTAAATAAGGCATTCCATTATTTGAATAAAATGTTGAAATAATTTGAATCACAATTAACGCATAAATAAACGTGCCAATAAAAAACCCCATCACCAGTTGAGTTGATTTTTGGCGCATAAAATTCGGCAGTAACCTTGGCCCAAGTTGATTAGACACAGTGGATAGTACTAACACAGTGATAGAAAAAGTAACACTGGCAACCGTAATGACTGATGTAGCAATAATTGACAATACTGTTTTCGAATTTTCTAAGGTGAAAAAAGTTTTAACACTGTCATCAAAAATAGAAATGCTAAACCGATAGTCTAAATACAATAAGCAAAACATCAGCGCGACGGTTAACAGCGACATCAGCAACGGCATCAACCAAAAAGACGCATACATATTTTCTTTATACTGAACAAGCTTAAACTGCATGCCCAAATTATAGCCAACTAAGGGGGTCAACCATGGACAGTTGAAAATAAATGGATTTAATTCAGTCACTTAAAATTTCAACTGTCCGTGTCGTACCCAGACAGTTGAGTTATTAGTGGTTAAATAATGTTCTGCGTGGCTTGTGGTGCAGGTGAAACATTTTCAAGCCGCTTGTGTCATGCTCGGACGGTTTTGGTTGGCATAGTTAAAATGCTCTCTGTGTGATAGCTAGCTATAGAGAGGTTTGCTCAACTGTCCGGGTACGACACGGACAGTTGAAATTTTAAGTGACTGAATTAAAGTCATTTATTTCAAACTGTCCGTGGTTGACCCCCTTAGTTGTTGTTTGTTGCTTTAATTAGGACGGGTGTGGTACTATATCGGCCGATGATCTAGGGTAAATAATCTGTTAAAAATCAGTAGATTAGCGGATTATAGTG
>CAYXLV010000304.1:0-2868 GCA_964465995.1 uncultured Coxiellaceae bacterium
ACACTATTTAATAAAGACAAATTAAATTGCGGCCTGAAATCATCTTCTGCAAACGCCAACGGAGCATTAATACCAAGGCCTTGTTGCTGCATTAGCGTGGCTAAATCATTTGAGTCACCAACTAAGGTTAATGCCTTATCACTTCGCAACTGCGCATCGACAGTGTCAACAATGGTTGGATTAAAATACAAGCTCGTTGGCCCAGCATCTTGCAGTGCCGCATGTAATTGCGTTAATCCACCCGTTGATTGTGTAACTTGGTTTATGCATTGCCCAGCTAACAACACAATATTTTGTAATAACCAAATATGTAAAAAATTTTTAAACACAGTCTCTCCTCGCGTATGACAAAGCCCCCGAGTATAAAAAATCACTGTGTCTAAAGAGAAGGCGGGAATCACACCCTTGACAAAAGCAAGTCAGCATGAAGTAAAATAGTAAAAATTTTGACAGGAAAATTATTTATTGGCTGAGACCAGAGAGTCAATCTGGGATTTATAAATCATATAAAAATCTATGAGCTGTGATTTAAAACAGCAATCTACTTTTACTTTTAACCTGCTAATATATTTTTCAACTGTTCGATGCGATAAACCAAGTATTTTTGCAATCTCTTTCATGGTGTAACCACATGCGAGCTCTATCAAACAGGCTATTTCTCGATCAGTTAATAATATCTCACTACCATCCAGCAAAAATACAGTGTTTTTGCGACGATCAGATGCTGTCCAACCACCCATATAGGGAATAATCTTCCTACGGCTCATATATTTTGATTGAGCAATCAAATTTGAGGCTTTATTTTTAAAATATTTTATAAACTCTTCGACAACCTGTATTTTGTTCATATAAAAATCAATCGATTCGCCATGCTCTGACGAGCAGCAAGCCACCACAAAAGCTTCAATATAATCTTTCTGTACTGTATCTAAAATAATCATACTATGCGTAATGTTATGGCGCTCATCTAAGTCTGTAGTCAGTTTGAGGTACTTTGGAGAATTAAGCGCCGGACTCAAAAGATAGCGGGTCATATAGTTATAGCGCCCCATGCTTTTCAGCTCTTCACCACTGCAATACATATCCTCTTGTTCAATGTATTCAGCCATCTCAGGCCGACTTGCTATTAAAAAGAGCGAGCCATCACTATATGCCCTAGCGTATTCAAAATAATCAATGATCGTATTCTTAAAAAGCGGTTGACAAATTGTTGTTACATCATCACATATGGTTGGACTGTTGCTAGTCACTTTTGCTAACCTTTTTGCCTGACTTAAAAAGACTGGCATTGTAACGCCTGAAGTAATATTACCGTCAATAAGAGATTTGATAAAATTTAGTATGCATTTTTGTTTTGAAGAGATTGGACACATCCAACCCCAACCATTATCATAAAGCCACGTTTACACCGATCAGCATAAGGAACTGGCTATGACACCGATCATTTGTATTCTTCTTGCTTATTTAATAGGCTCTCTCTCTACCGCGATTATTCTTTCTAAACTTCTTAAATTTCCAGATCCTCGTACTACCGGCTCAGGTAATGCGGGTGCGACTAATGTGTTGCGTAGTGTTGGGAAGCATCAGGCGTTGGCGGTTTTGATTGGGGACTTGTTGAAGGGGATGTTGGCGGTTTGGATTGGTCGGATGTTGGGCTTGCATGATTTTTGGTTGGGCTTTGTGGCGTTTGCGGCGGTGGTTGGACATGTGTTTCCGTTGTATTTTAAATTCAAAGGTGGCAAAGGTGTGGCCACGGCGATTGGTGCAATTTTTGCACTGTCTTTTGTGGTGGGTGTTATTGCGCTGGTGATTTGGATGGGGATTGCGGTGGTTTTAAGGTATTCCTCGTTTGCTTCTTTAGCAGCAATTGCGGCAACGCCTATTTTATTATTATTGTTTAGTAGTGCGGCCTATTTAGTACCCAGTATTTTGCTTGCTCTCTTGATCATTTGGAAACACAAAGATAATATCCAGCGCTTGCGTATTGGCGCGGAAAGTAAAATTCAATTTTAGAGCGAATAGCATGAAAAAAGAATCAGAAAAGAGTTATCGTGATTATTTCCCTCCTAGAAGAAAAACCATCGATTACTGCTTACTGTATTTAATGGTCACTAGCTCTTTTTTAATCGTGATGGCAATTTTTAATAGCGCAACCAAAGCACCATGGGATTTACCTGGCCACGGTAACGCTTGTGACTTAGAGAACAATGACGCCGAACACAATGCTTGTTTATATGGCTACCAACAAGGCACAGCATTGATTAAAGACACCGGTGCACATAACGGTTATCCAAGCTTCAAAGAATTATATCCTTTCTGCAAAGAATATTATGATGGCGACTTAACCAGCGCCTGCTTATCCGGCCTACTCAATGGCGCAACTGCGCAAACTGTATTAAATCATGTTAAAGCATCTCATAATGACCCCAACCAGTTGCTATTTGCTTTTTTTATAGTCAGTTTTGCAACCGTATTTGGCGTAGGGATATTGGAAATTAAAGAACAATATGGCACGACTATAAAAGATCTTGCTTCTCAGTATCTACCATCCTTTTTATCTAATCGCAGACAGCAAGCATCTGAAAATGATCAGTTAATCACGCATGATCCCTCCACAAGCAGCGTCAGCTACTCGCACGGCGGCGACTCAGACTAAAGGCCAACGCGCCCGCACATCAATCGTTGCATCATCCGCTCGCCCTGCTTGCAAATGCAACCAACCCGTATAAGCCACCATCGCGGCATTGTCTGTGCAAAACTCTGAGCGCGGATAAAAAACATCAACGCCTTTTTTCACAAACTCACTTAAAAAATACGCGCGTAATTTTTTATTCGCACCAACTCCACCGACAACCACCAAACGTTGCA
>CAYXLV010000305.1:0-2844 GCA_964465995.1 uncultured Coxiellaceae bacterium
ATTAACCATTTGTTTGTAAAGGACAGAAGTATCCTCTTGAATATTCTCAATTTTCTCACGCATTTGCAGTTATCCTGGGATATTGAATACGGTGCTATGGTACACGGTTTTTATTAAGAAATTCTTAAATATCGGTGCTCTATAATAAAGGTAATGTTGATTTTACGTTGAGGTGGTATATGAAAAAGTCTATAGCTTTTGTGTTGATTTCAGGTTTTTTAGCCATGCTAACATCAGCCTTTGCTGATGATCAAAAGCCCGCAAAATTCTTAATTCACAAATTTACTCTGCAAGCAGGTTCCACAACTCCACCATCATTTGTTATCAATCTGAGTCCACAAGCAAAATATGTTACCTGCTGGGCTCGTTCAGTGTGGCAGTGTACCCAAGACGTTAATATGTCTTGGAGTATGCAAGTTGGTCATACTAAGACGCAAAGTCATACCTATCCTGGACGTTGTAATGAAGATGATCCAACTAAATATGGCCCAATAACTAGTTCAATTACAATGCCAGTAAAAGATGCTGATAAGGTGACGGTTAATTTAATTACTTATCACCAAAGTAGTGTTGGTGCGATTAATTTTGAATGTTGGGGGCATGATAAAAAATTGGCGTTTTAATAGCGAAGTGCTTGTTAGAAAAAACCCAGCCGGAGCTGGGTTTTTTTTAGAGATTTATTGCTTCGATTTTTTTTGCAACGCCGATAGCTTGCGCCGATGCCATAAAATCGGTGCAGCACTGACAATACGTATATTGTAATAGTTTAGTGGCGCAGTTTTTGTTTTTGGGTTGGTGCAAGATAAGATATAAGTACCTTCTTTGGTTCCAGCATGTAAAAACCTCGGTAAAATCAGATTATTTTCTAACTCAATAATGCAGGCTGATCCTAGATATTGATTAATTGCATGATGGGTTAAGCGCGTGCCACCGACATAATCGCCGACTGAATAATGCGGTTCTAATGCATCATCAGCAATGCTCATCACAATTGAATTAGGATTTTCTGTTTTAAATATTTGAGTTTCTTTATAGATGGCTTCTTCTTCGCGAAGATTTAAATCGGCAAGGGCGTTATCGGTGCGGATGCTTTCATTGACACCGGCATTGACCATTTCATAAGGGCGTGGTGGCATGCCTTTGCCGTGAATTAACCACTCCACAGAACAAATTAACCCTTCACTTTTGAACGCTTTGACGACGCGTCTGGCGCCTTTTTCTGAAAGAGGGTTTTTTCCTTGTTCCCACCCTTGGAGGGTGTTTGCACTGATGCAGTGGCGTTTTTCGAATTCTCTACGAGTTGTGATACCGGCTAGGATTCTGGCGCGGCGTAGGCGTTCGCCTGAAGTAGTAAGACGTTGCTCAATGTTCATGTTAACTTCCTGTTAAAATTCCATTTATTTTTAAGGCTCATCCAGAGCTTTCCATGCGCACTACTATACAATGATTGTTACTGCTCGCCTAGTCTTGAAAATGCTCTCGGCGAGGTAGTGCACAATTGCGCGTAGTGGTCATGAAAGCTTATGTATGAACTGTAAATTCTGTACGTATGGTACTATTTTTTATTGAAATGTAAAACTAAATTTTACTAAAAATTGGTAAAAATATTGACAGACCTGGGCGAGTGTGTGTATTGTTCTGTATTAAATGTAACCAGGATGAACTAATAACGCGCTAAGCAAGGAGGCTCTCAAAATGATCTCCAAATCCAAAACCTTTATCCATCGGTGGAGCGATATACTGCAGTCTGTCGAGGATAGACCCGTTTCGCAGTCTGCCACTGTGGGTCATAATTCCAAGCAGTATGATGAATCGACACTAGCCAAGTTACCCGACCCCGCAAAGCAATACTGGGTGAAGGGTAAGCAATACAACCATATTCGTTTAACGCCGCGTGAGTATCAAACTTTTTATTGGATTAATGAGGGTTTAACAACGGCCAATATTGCTAAGATTATTGGTTTGTCTGCTCGGACGGTTGAATTTTATGTGCGTTTATTGCGGGGTAAGTTTAATTGTCGCAATAAACGCGAGCTACGCCAGTTAATTGCAAAGTATCAACTTCGCATTATTGAAAAACAAAAACCATAAATTGCAGCACGGCTAAGCTAAATAAAGCCGCGAGAACATCGTCGAGCATCACACCGATGCCACCGTGCACATGGCGATCGATCCAGTTAATAGGCGGTGGTTTTAAAATATCGAATAAGCGAAATAATCCAAATCCAATCAATAAGTATGGCCATGTGTTTGGCACTCCAATCATTACTAGTGGGAAGGTGGCGATTTCATCAAAAACAGCGGCAGGATGATCGGTGGTACCAAAATCGCGATTGGTTATTCCACAAATCCAGGCGCCAATGGCAATCAATCCAACGGTGCTGAAAATGTAGAGCATAAGCGGGAGTTTGACCAATATCAGGTATAAAACAACACCCAGTAAAGTGCCAAACGTTCCCGGCATTATCGGTATTAAACCCACCCCAAATCCACAAGCCACAAAATGAATCGGGTTGGTCCAGATGGTGTGTGGAATCGGGCGGGCGCTTTTTTTGGCGTAGTGTTCTTGCATACGATTCAGTGTCTTTTTCATTTAGGCATCCTTAAAGTGATCGTAACCTTCGTGGTGAATTGGCAGAGTTTGTTGTTTGGCATCTAGTAGATGAAATTCTTGTTTTGCTAACGTTGTGCCAATGCAAGTGAGTGGCACTTGATAAGTTTGTGCGATTGCAGCAATTTTAGCGCTATCGTTTGCTTGACACGTAAAGCACAGTTCATAGTCATCACCAGCGCTTAAAGCGTATTGCAATGCTTGCGGTGCATCGCAGTTTTCAAGCAGTGTAT
>CAYXLV010000306.1:0-2835 GCA_964465995.1 uncultured Coxiellaceae bacterium
ATGCAGCTTCTGGTGCTGATTTCTATGCGGCAAACAATGAAGCAGAAGTTGTATTGGTATCAGCGCCAAATATTGTAGGGCATAGTTATTTGGAAGTCATATAAATGAGTGCGGTTGTAGCAAGTGGCCTGGGGCTGGTGACTGCCTTAGGCTCTAATGTTGATGCTACTTTTGATAATATTCTTGCAGGTAAGCATGGTGTTTCAGAGGTAGAGGCGTGGGATACATCACTGTACGCAACTCACTTAGCAGCTGAAATTAAGTTTCCACTTGCTTATAGTGATTCGCGGTTTGTTAAAACATTGGATCGTGGACATAGTTTATTACTAGCTGCTGTCAAAGAAGCACTTGTTGAGGCTGGTCTGTATGGTAAGACACAGGGCTTAAAAGTCGGTGTTATTGTTGGTACTTCATTAGCAGGTATGAAGTCGATGCAGCTATATGACGCACAGCTTTACAATGAAAATAGTGTGTTGACGGAGCATCTGGTAAACCAGCCATTGCATCTGTGTGCGGACCTTGTTGCAAAAGAATTTGATTTTATTGGACCGCGCCAAGTGATCTCTACAGCTTGTACGGCATCTACAATCGCAGTGGGTTGTGCAGTTGCTATGCTGAGAAATGGCAAAGCTGATGTTGTCATTGCCGCTGGTTGTGATCCTTTATCGACTATTTCTTACACAGGCTTTTCTTGTATGCGAAATATGTCGCATGAACCTTCAGCACCTTTTAGTGAACCGATCGGCTTGACTCTAGGAGAAGGTGCTGGTGCTATTGTGCTTGAAAAAGAAGAAATGGCACAGACCCGTAAGAAATCGTTTTACGTATATGTCAGGGATTATATGTTTACAGCAGATGCTTATCATGTAACGAACCCTGAGCCCCGAGGTACGGCTACCCAGCATTTAATTAACTCGCTTCTTAAAAAATCAGACATAACAATTAAAGATATTGATTATATTAATTTGCATGGCACGGGTACCAGCGGCAACGATTTGACTGAAACAAAAATTATTGATCAGTTATTTTATCAGCATGGAAATTCCGTTGCTTGTTCATCAACGAAAGGTGCTACTGGGCATACATTGGGGGCAGCTGGCATCATTGAGTCCGTGCTAACTGTTAAGGCGATGCATGCTAACAAATTGCTACCGACAGCGAATTACAAAGAGCCTAGAAAGGGTTGCTCGCTTAACTGTGTGCCTAACTCAAGCCAGTCAGCAACGATAAATACAGCATTTGTTCAGAATTTCGCATTTGGTGGCAATAATGCTGCAATTCTCATGTCAAAACAAAAGCCAGCTGTTTCATCGAAAGTAAAACCACGCGTTGTAGTTACTGGTATGTCAGCTGTTACGCCGCTTGGTTATGATTTTGCTGAAGTATGCAAGAATATCGCGGCAGGTGTATCTGCATTAAAAGATATATATTCTGATTCTTACAAGCGTTACTTTAAAGCAGCCAAATTGGATGATTTTAACTTGCGAAATTTCGTTAAAGCGGATGCACGGAGAATGGATCGCTTGACTCAAATAACAGTTGCAGCTACTTATCTGGCTTTGGCCGATTCTGGGCTTGGTCGCAAAGCTTTTGCTGAATCTTACATTGGCTTGGTTTCTGGGACGATGTTTGGTCATGGAGAAAGCAACTTGAATTTTCATCGTGATATTTTAACCAAATCACCCGATAAAATTGACCCCTATGGTTTTCCTAATACAGTGACTAACGCGGGCACTGGGCAAGCCGCTATCGTGAATCGTTTAAAAGGGTGCAATATTGCCTTGAGCATGGGGCAAGCATCTGGGTTGGCTGCCATCCAATTAGCTTATGAGTTAATTCAAGATGGATTGCATCCTATCATTGTTGCTGGTGGTGCCGATGAGCTTATTGATTACATGTTGTATGGTTATTACCGTTCTGGATTGTCTCGTGGTAATAGCAAGCAGCCTGTGCAATTGCTAGATAGGCTATCACTCAATGAAGGGGCTTCTTACTTTGTTCTTGAAGAGTACCAGCATGCTATTGATCGAGGCGCGCATATTTATGCTGAGATTATTGATTGTGATTCATTTGCAACAAATACCCCAAATAATTCTGTTTCATTTGACGCGCTATCACAACAGCTTGAGCGGTTTCTTGCAAAAAATACTGCAATTACTTCTCTTGAAAATGTTTATGGCTCTTCACTTAACTATAAAAAATTCTCAGAGAATGAGATGGTTATATTGTCTAAGCTTATTGGTGAGCACATTGGGGTTACTAACTTGCATCATCAAATGGGGATGAGTGCAATGACTTCGGCAATTAGCTTTGGTCTAGCGTGTGCGGCACAAAATCAGTATTCCTTGGTGAATGCTGCCTCGTTAGGCGGTTCATACTATTCAACATTGGTGAAAAAATGGAGAAACTAGATAAGCAAGTCAAGGGGTTTCCAACAAAATATGAATCATTTATTCATGGAAAACGCTATAGTGCAAAGCAATTAAATCGTGTTGATGTGTTTTCTCCCATTACTGGCGAGAAAATATATGATCTTCCAGATTCTACAAAATCAGAAATAGATGCAGCATTAGAGTCCTCAGATGATGCGCTTTTATGCTGGCAATTACTTTCTGCTCGTGCTCGTGCAGAACAACTGGAAAAAATAGCAAAAATTATCTATCAATACCGCAGTCTACTTGCTGAACTTGAAGTTATCGATAATGGAAAGTTTTTTATAGATGCGCTAAGAGAAATAGAACTAGCTTCACAATATTTTACTTATTTTGCTGCTTGTATTCGTACGCAAGAAGGAATGGCAAGCCAAGTAGAGGATGTATAGTCTATTCAGCTTTA
>CAYXLV010000307.1:0-2828 GCA_964465995.1 uncultured Coxiellaceae bacterium
GAATTAGGTTTTCCGTTAGGTGATATTCAAAAGACCATTCAAAGTGATCAGTTCGACAAAATCAACGCACTGCAATCACATCGAAAGCTTTTGACTGGCGATCTTGATCGAATTAACAAACTCATCAAGACTATCGATAAAACAATCTCCCACTTAAAAGGTGAACCAATGGTTAAATTAGAAGATATATTTGAAGGTTTTACAGATGAAAAACAAGCGATGTATATAGATTTTCTTATTGATAACGGCATCAGCCAAACTGAGCTTGACCAATGCAAAAAGAAAATTAGCACATGGAGCAAGGAACAATGGATTGATAACAAAAAACAAAATGATGCGATTTATGCAGGTATTGCTAAGTTGATAACAAATGGGCTTAGCGCTTCTTCTCCAGAAGTCCAAGCACTAATAAAAAAACATTATGAACTGACTAAATTATTTTGGACACCATCGCGTGAAACCTATATTGGTTTAGGTCAGTTATATTGTTCTAACCCGGATTTTGTTGCTTTCTATAATGCATTTCATCCACAATTGCTGGAGTTTTTGATTGAGGCGATGACTATTTTTGCTAAAAATAATTTGTCTTAAATGAACAGCCTCACCATAATCCGCAGCCCAAGTGCCAACCTGCTTGTGGCTGCGGCTTCAACTAAAAATTTAGCAAAATTGGTCAAGCTGAATCTCAATGAATACCGTAGTCTTGCGCATGTAAATTAGTCTATATTATGAATGTGAGTTATTATGAACTACCCGCAACGCATAGCAAAAGTTATCGCTTACATAGGCAAGCATCTCGATGAAGAGCTTAGCCTAGATGACTTATGCAGAGTTGCTTGCTTTTCAAAATATCACTTCCATAGACTGTTTACCGCACAAACCGGTATGTCCTTACATGCTTACATTAAATGGTTGCGGCTGAAGAGGGCAGCTCACCAATTAACTTTACATAAAGAACTTACCATTATAACCATCGCATTGCGCGCTGGCTTTAAAACCCATGAATCATTTGCTCGCGCTTTCAAACAAGCCTGTGGCAAAAATCCAAATGAGTTCAGGCATCAGCCTTGTTGGGATACATGGGAAAACCCAGTGCACGCTGCACAACACCAAGGTAAAAAAATTATGCCAATAACTATTAAAGAACTACCAGCAAAACGATTAGCCGTTATGGAGCATCATGGTGACCCACTACAACTATCACACACCTTAGAACAATTAATCTCATGGGCAAAATCACAACCGATCAACTTGAAACCAAAACCGGGTGATGCATTTGGCTATGGTTATCATGATCCAAGAGAAGTTGCACCCGAAGAGTTTCGATTTGATCTGGGTCTTACCATTCCCCAAAACTTTAAATTAGATGATCAAGTCATTGAGCGAATTTTACCAGCAGGGCGTTATGCTATTGCCACTCACAAAGGCTCACGTACTAATATTGGTGATACGATTTATAGTATCTACCGTGATTGGCTTCCCGAGTCTGGAGAAGAGCTAGATGACTTACCCTGTATATTTTGTTATTACAATTTTGATGATGAAGTTGCAGAAACGGAGTTATTAACTGAAATTCGAGTGCTATTGAAGTAATGTAGTGTTGCTACTGACTGAGCTTGAAACGTATCTCGTTTATAAAATAATTATGCTCCTCATGCTAAATTCAAATTGCAGCGGATATTGTTGGGCAACCTCTCACTAGCGTTCGTGGCTGTGTTTTCAAAATCATTTGCCAACGCCCAAAATCACAGCCACGAACGCTAGTGAGAGGTTGCCCAAAAATACAAGCTTCGGTTCTAAGAAAATATACTATGTTTTTTAACGGTTTTCACTTACAGGTTAACTATTGCCTAGTTCAAGTAGATTCGGTAGCATGACCCAAATTCAGATCCAATTAAACCTACACTGAGGATAAAGTATACAGCGACCCAAAAGTATAAAGTCAGTTTGCTCATCACTAACATAGGAATGGGCAAGGCAAAAAAAAAATAATCACAACCAAAGATTATAATAAAACTCCCTCACTTAATAAAACGGAATAAAAATGAAACGGAACAAGCAAAGAAAAATTGAAGATTACAGTTCTGAAGAAGATCAAAGCTCCAACAGCAAGCAGCCGCAATCATCTTATATTAATAAGCCATCTAATAGGAAGACACCAAAGAAAAAATCGTTTGTTAATTCTTCAGAAGCGGAAGATGATTATGACTATAATGATTCATTTATAGATGATGATGAGCATAGTCAATCAAATTCAATTATCTATTTTGATACTTCAAGTGAAGATGAAGCGCCAGTTCAACCTAAGCCTGCAACTCAAACCAGAGCATCAAAAAATAAAAATACAATTTTTAATCAAAAAACATCCCGCATTAAAGAAATGCGAAACAAACAAAAATCTCAGGAAGAACGCACTAAAGAGCAGATTGAAAAGAAATCAAGCGATAGTGAATGGCTGAAAAAAGTAGTTAACCATCTGGAAGGAATGAGTGTGACACTTAAGGCAAAAACATTTGGCGGCAAATTTATGGAGCTCAAAAAACAATGGGGATTCACTGGCAATTTTGTATTAACTGATTTTGATATAACGGATTGCACAACCTGCGGCCATGAGCATGTTGCGGCACTATTTGAGATTTTGAATATTGAAACTGGCGAAAGAACTGACACAGGTTCTCAGTGTATAAGGCAATTTTTAGCGCTTGGCGAGAATGATGAATTTTTATCGGAAGATGAGTCATTCAGTGTGATTGATCAAGCGATTAAGGATGCTAGCGCCAAAAGAAGTCGGGAGAATAATGAAATTAAGCGGTTGATAAATTAAATCT
>CAYXLV010000308.1:0-2811 GCA_964465995.1 uncultured Coxiellaceae bacterium
AAGTAAAATAAGTTATTTTAACGATTATTAATAAACTCATAAATCTTAAACCGCATATAGTAACCACCCATCATAGTCATTGATGAGAAAGCCATCCGGTGCGTATATAAAAAGCTAATTTTTGTCGGCTGCCCCATCGCCAGCCATAAGCGCTTGCGATCGCGTGGCCAAACACAGCGATCATTATGCGCTTCTAAAATCAGTACTTGTGAAGGATTTAAACGTGTTGGGAAGTTATAGACGTTATACAACCCAAGATATCGTCGCAATACCGTTAGAAATTTTTCATTTGACCAGCCTAGGTTTTGCGTCACCGATTGGCGTGTTTTGTAATAATCACAGGTATATAGTAATTCAGCCGCACTCGCTGCGCCCATCACTAAAATAACGCCAGTAACTTGCGGATCAATTTGCGCGATAATAGCCGATACAATAGTCCCTTTACTAAATCCCATCAAAATAACGTGTTTACGTGCAATATTTTTATGTTGCAACGTCCAGTTAATTAATCGTTGAATATCAATAATGGTATTTTTGGTATGTAATGCTAATGCTTTTAATAGATCTTTCACTTGGCGACCGGTTTTTGCTTTGGTAAAACCCTCCATATCGACGATAGGATTCACCCCAAGTAGTTTAATAACATCAACCCGACCATGACTTTCTTTTAGGATACCTTGTGATAGTGCTGTAGATGGATAAGTTGAACCACCCCACAACGGTACAATCACTAATAACTTCTTAGGTCCTGGTAATTTGCTTTGAAAATAAATGCCGGTGACGTAATTACCTTTTTGATTATTTTTTCCTACCGATTTAAATCGAAAAAAACTGGTGCGATAATTTTTAAAATTCTGCTTAGCATAGACAATTTCTTGAACATGTAACGGACGGCGTGGATACGCTAATAATTTTTTTGCAAGCCGTGCTTTGCGAGGATTACCCTTGGAATAGGTGCCGGGTTGGCCATGATAAATGGTTTTGATTCGGGCTGACATGCAGCCACTAAGGCATAAAAAAGAACAACAGAGGAGAAATTGAAGAATTCGCTTGTCCATGGCTAGTTGATACATCCTTATCATCAAAAGCTGGCTATATAATATGTAAAAAAATCTGAATAAGCAAATAACAAATTGATAACAAATAAAAAATCATGTTATCTTAACGCCAAAATAAATGAGAAGGACCTAATGCACAAAAAAATACCGCTCAAGCACCCCGTCACTCTCTGGCACATGAGCTACACTTACGCCTTTGCCACTTTTGCCTATGGCATGATTAATTCGCTACTGATTCTTTTTTTGCGCAATATACTCAACTTTAATGACACTACCGCATACGGTTTATTTGCGGCATTTAATGCACTTATTTTTACCCTACCCGTCATAGGCGGTTATTTGGCAGAAAAGCTTGGTTATAAGGTGTTAACTTATTTTGGCTTGGTCTTTTGCTCACTGGGATCAGGGTTGCTAGCTTTTAAAACCCTATGGTCACTCTACGCAGGCCTTAGCACTTTCGCTTTGGGCATTGCAATTGCTGCAACCACCTTCCCCTGCATTGTTGATTTCTCCTATAAGAAAGATGGAGCGCTGCGCCATAGTGCATTCACAATTTTTTATTTAATGCTAAATCTTGGTTTTTTATTTTCAATCGCTTCCGGCGGCTTTATTGTTAAATATATTAATTTTACTGCTGGCTTTTTAACTGCTGCGGTAGTCTCATTAATTGGTATTTTATTTTTCTATTTGAACACGCCTAGAATTAAACTTGCACAAGGCAGAACGCTTGCCGCTAGCTCCAGTCACAGTTTGCTGAAACGAATGGCTTTCACCCTGTTTTATAGTTTACTCATCATAACTGCATGCGCATTATTATTACGCCACCTTGAATTAATTAATATTGCCCTTTGGTCTTTAGTTGGCGTTTCAATTATCACAGTAGTCGTGCTCGCTTTACGTCAAACCGATAAAGTGGCCAAATATAAATTATTTGCGTTTATTTTATTATCTATTTTATCGGTAGTCTTTTGGTCATTATATTCTTTAGAACCATCACTGCTAACAGTATTTATTGCCAACAATGTTGACCGCACTATTTTTGGATTCACCATTCCCGCTGAAAGCTTTTACTCTCTCGACTCAATTAATATTATTATTTTTGGAATTATCTTAAGCCTACTGTGGCGCTACTTAGCTAGAAGGGGCAATGATTTACACGCACCCACCAAATTTGCCTTATCGATTTTATCAATGGGCATTGGCTATGGTATTTTCATGCTTGGTATTCGCTTATCAGGTGCCGTCCATTTAATTAATATGTCTTGGATTGTTTTCGGCTATTTATTTTTAAGCATCAGCGAACTTTTAATCGCGCCCACCGGTCTTGCCATGGTTGGCCGCTTATCACCAAAAGGTAAAGAGGGTTTATTAATGGGTATTTGGCAAGTCTTTATCGGCTTAGCTTCGATTATTTCAGCCTACCTCGCCGACTTAACCGTCACCCCACAAGGTGCACAACAGCCACTGCACACCAACCCAATTTATGCGATGACGTTTTCAGAAATTAGTGTGACGGTGATTATTATTGGCATTATTGCGGTTATTGTGGCGCCTTTTATTCGGCGTTTAATTTCTTAATTTGCAACCACCATTCGAGGGCGCGTTAATCTTCTATCGGATGAGAGCTTATTTGATAACTTGCCGAAAGCATGGCGTCTCCGCAGCAAAAGCATTTAGTACAAAAATAATTAGCTTAACATTGGAGATAATAAAATGTTTAACAATTTATTTTTTAATCGCAAAAGATCTGAAA
>CAYXLV010000309.1:0-2809 GCA_964465995.1 uncultured Coxiellaceae bacterium
TGCATGATATGGTGTTGGCAGTAAAAATAAGACTTGTGGGTAATGATTAGGTCGCGCAATGACGATAGCTTATGAGTCACGCAATGACGGCAACTCACTCATGTTTGCAGTGCGATCAAAGATTTTCTGCAATAAACACTGACCACCTAATAAAACTGCCAACCACACCACAACACCAAGCAAACTATTTTGCAAAAATGGTAACGCCAACGTATAACAAGCGATTAACCCACTACCCGTGTGCTCATAAAAACCACTAAACAACCAAACACCAAAATTTGTCCATAACCAATACCCAGCGCCTGCAACCACACCAAACACTAGTACATTAGCGAATTGCTGCGTTTTTAATTGATAACTACTAGCCAATACAATCAACAAAAAACCACTGCTCGTAAAAATCGTCCAAGCGCCAAAGAATGGATAATGAAATAATACGGTTAAAAGTAAATTCGATAAGAGCAATGTGACAGCAATTATTAATAAGGCAATGCGCCTTGAAAAAACAACACCAGCTAAAATACTTAAACTGGTTAACGGCGTCATATTGGGTAGATGAGGTATCAAGCGTCCAAACACACCAACCATCAACCACAAACCGACAAGTATGATTTTTTGTTTATCCATAAACTGACTTCTGTTAAAAACCCAGCTAACAATAAATAATTTTTTGTTTGGGTTCAAGGTCAATCATGTTGACTTAATCTTCTTTGGGAAGTTTTTTGCGCCTGCGCACAAAAGCAACAAATAACATAATCACAAATAAAGGAATCAAAAAGGGAAATAAAAAGGGAAAGAGGACTAATGATATGAGCAACCATACAAAACCAATGACACAAAGCACAAACACTAACATGCCGGGAATAATAAAAAATAAAAGAATCGATAATGAAAATAACGTTACCGTTGCAACGATTAATGCCCAAGCGGTCGCTGTGACCACAACGGCTATTCCCAGCATCGGAAATAATAAATGCCAACCAATAACCAATACGAGAATCAAGATAACTGCTGTGAGCAATGCGCCTTTAACACTTAAACCATCATTTTGATCAGCCATAACAAACCCCGGTATTTCTTGAACAGATGATTATATAGTTACAATCATAGGGGGGTTTATGATATATTTCCAAGCTTCGCTGTCGCAAGAGGATCCCCTAAAATGCTCACCAATGCTAGTAACTCTATCATTATTCGAATGAAATTAACGCGCGAAGGCAACGCGCTGACCAATGTCTTAAATAAAATTTCCGAGCTTGGTGGCCAAGTCGGCGCCATCGATACCTTGAAAACAGAAGGCGATACTATCACCCGCGACATCACCATTGACACCTCCAGCGAAGAGCATTCCGAAAAAATCTTAGCCAGTTTAGAAAAAATGGATGGCGTTGAAGTTAGACACGTTTCAGATCGTACTTTTTTATTACACCTTGGCGGCAAAATCGAAGTTAAAAGTAAAATTCCTATTACTCACCGTGATGAGCTATCAATGGCTTACACACCTGGCGTAGCGCGTGTTTGTATGGCTATTCATGAAAAGCCTGAAAAAGCGTTTAATTTAACCATTAAACACAACATGGTGGCTATTGTCAGTGATGGTACTGCGGTTTTAGGGCTGGGCGATATTGGGCCGTTGGCTGCATTGCCTGTGATGGAAGGTAAAGCCATGCTCTTAAAAGAGTTTGCAAATGTCGATGCTTTTCCGATTTGTTTAGACACTAAAAATATTGATGAAGTGATTAATACCGTTAAATACATTGCACCCAATTTTGGGGCAATTAATCTAGAAGATATTTCTGCACCACGCTGCTTTGAAATTGAAAGACGCTTAAAGGCGTTAGTTGATATTCCTATTTTTCATGATGACCAACATGGTACTGCTGCGGTAATGACAGCTGCTTTAATTAATGCATTAAAAATTGTTGGTAAAAAAATGCAAGATATTAAAGTTGTTTTTAACGGTGTTGGCGCAGCCGGTAATGCTTGCACAAAAATGTTATTGCATATGGGTGTGAAAAATATTGTTGGTTGTGATCGCAAAGGCGCCTTAAGCCAATCACGCGATGACCTTGATGAAGCTAAAGCAGAATATGCTCGCCTGACCAATCCTAATAATGAAAGTGGTTCCCTATATGATGTGATTGCCGATGCTGATGTTTTTGTTGGTTTATCTGCACCCGATATTTTAAAAGTCGAAGACTTAAAGAAAATGAAAAAAGACCCCATCGTCTTTGCGATGGCTAACCCCACCCCAGAAATCATGCCCGAAATTGCCGCCGGCCACGTCGCTATCATGGCCACCGGCCGCAGCGACTACCCCAACCAAATCAATAATCTACTGGCCTTTCCAGGCATCTTCCGCGGCACCCTCGACTGCCAAGCCAGTGACATCAACCAAGAAATGAACCTCGCTGCCGCGCACGCCATCGCCAGCATCATCGACGATGAAAGCCTCAATCCTGATTACATTGTCCCAAGTGTCTTTAATCACGAAGTGGTTGAGCGTGTTGCAAAAGCCGTTAAGCAAGCGGCGCGGGATACGGGTGTTGCGAGGAAATAAGACGACACAAGCTCCTGTCATTGCGCGACCTAATCTTTATACCCATAAGTTTTATTTTTACTGCCAACGTGCATAAAAAAATGGCTGCATCCCTCACATCACATTCACACCGCAACGGATATTGTTGGGCAACCTCTCACTAGCGTTCGTGGCTGTGATGTCTGGCCTTCTGCCAATGCATGAAAACCGAGCCACGAACGCCAGTGAGAGGTTGCCCAAAAATACAAGCTTCGGTTTTAAATTAATACG
>CAYXLV010000310.1:0-2809 GCA_964465995.1 uncultured Coxiellaceae bacterium
GTCATCCATTACTATTGAAAATAGTCGGCATTATTGGTTCCGGGGTGTTGGCGTGGTTTGGCATTAATGCATTGCGTATGCAAGCAAAAGCCGCTCCAACAACGGATACCGCACAACCACAAACCACCTACCCTATTTGGCGCCACTTTGCTGAAGGTTATATGCTCACGCTTTTCAATCCCTACACGATTTTGTTTTGGTCATCGATCAGTGCTCAAGTCGCAGGTTTGGCGAGCCGCGGTACTGCGGCTGCGGTATTAGCAGGCGCTGGCGTGCTGGTTGGTACGACGGCTTGGGTGCTTAGCTTGAATGCCATTGTGCATGTAACCCGACATCGATTATCATCAAAGACCATGCACTGGTTAAATATCAGTGGTGGAATCATCTTACTCGGGTTTGCTGCCATTGGATTTTGGCACGCCTTTCAATAATCACCAGGGGGATTTATGAGCAAGCAAGGAGGATTAGCAGGCATTGTCGCCGGCCAGTCAGCGATTTCGACGGTTGGGCAATCTGGCGTTGGGCTGCATTATCGTGGTTATGCGATTGAAGATTTAGCCGAATTAGCCAGCTTTGAAGAAGTCGCTTATTTATTAATTCACGGTCAACTACCCAACGAACAACAACTCCAAGACTACCAAGATCAATTAATTCAACACCGCCATTTACCCGCCGCATTAAAAACCGTTTTAGAACAAATTCCCGCAACTGCACATCCCATGGATGTATTACGCACTGCTTGTTCTTTTTTAGGTACTATCGAACCAGAAACTAATCCAGCACAGCAACAACGCGATATTGCGACACGATTAATCGGGGTGTTTCCTGCCGCATTATTATTTTGGTATCACTTTCATAAAAACAATTTGCAAATTAATACGGATGTGAATGAGCGTACAACCGCAGCTTATTTTTTGCATTTATTGCATCAAGCAGAACCCAATCCATTGCAAATACGTGCGCTTGATGCATCACTCGTTTTATATGCTGAACATGAATTTAATGCGTCTACCTTTGCCGCTCGTGTCACTGCAGCGACATTATCGGATTTTTATTCGGCGATTTGCAGTGCCATTGGTACTTTGCGTGGTCCACTGCACGGTGGCGCAAATGAAGAAGCATTAAAACTGATTAACCGCTTTGGGAGTGTGCAAGATGCGCAAAGTGGTATGCAAAGTTTATTAGCGAATAAAGAATTAGTGATGGGATTTGGGCATCGCGTTTATTCCGTGGGTGACCCACGTTCACCGATTATTAAAAGCTGGGCAAAAAAATTAGCGGCACAAGCTGGCGATAATATTATTTATCCCGTATCAGAATGTATTGAAAAAGTCATGTGGGATGAGAAAAAGCTCTTTCCAAATTTAGATTTTTACAGCGCTTCCGCCTATCACTTTTGTGGCATCCCCGTTGAAATGTTTACGCCTATTTTTGTGATGGCGCGTACCAGCGGCTGGGCGGCGCATATTATTGAGCAACGCAGTGACAATAAATTAATTCGTCCAGTGTCTGAATACACTGGCCCTAAACCACGAAAATTTGTGCGCGTTACCGATAGATGATGCGTGACGTTTAAATAAAAAAAAGAGAGTGTTTATGTTAAAAAAAGTTGCGCTAAATTCGATGCTGGTAGCAGTCAGTGTTGTCAGCATGAATACGCTTGCCAACCCACCTTGGCAATGTAAAGCTGTTGATCGTTTTCGAACGTGGTATTCCGGTCAGCATGCCATTCGCCAACAATCGATTAATCAAGCGATGCGCAAATGTCGTCGCCGCAGCCGTCAACCCAATACTTGCCAAGCTGCCAAAAGCTGGTGCTGGCAAGCTCCACCCACGCCCATTCCACCACCACCGCCGCGTAATCCAGTGCGCTGGTTATGCATGAGCGCTGATATTAGAGGCACGCACTACCATGGCATGAGTAACTGGCGTCCAGATGCGGTACGCCGTGCGCTGCGTCGTTGCCGTCATCGGTCGCCGTATTTTCGCAGCTGCTCGTTAATTAAGTGCAAACCTTACTTTTAATGACTACCTAGGATCTTATGATGAATAACGCGCGCCCTGATTTTGATGAGGCAATTAAAGCTATTGCGGATTATGTTTGCGCAAAAGATATTGCTAGCGATGAGGCTTATCAAACGGCTTATTACGATTTTTTAGACTCACTCGCTTGCGCATTCCAAGCGCTTGCCTTTCCACAATGCACTAAATTGCTCGGCCCGATTGTGCCGAACGCTACTCTCAATAACGGCGCACGTGTTCCTGGCACAAATTATCAATTGGATCCGGTGCAAGCGGCTTTTAATATTGGTGCGTTGATTCGCTGGCTGGATTTTAACGATACCTTTTTAGCGGCTGAGTGGGGACACCCCTCGGATAATCTTGGCGGCATTTTAGCGGTAGCGGATTATTTAAATCGTCAGCAAAACGCCCAGTTCACACTGCACGATGTATTAATTGCCATGATTAAAGCACATGAAATTCAAGGCTGCCTTGCCTTAGAAAATAGCTTTAATCGAGTTGGCTTGGATCATGTGGTGTTAGTGAAAGTTGCTACAACCGCCGTGGCCACGCAAATGCTTGGCGGCGATTATCAAACCATTTGCAATGCTATTTCACAAGCGTGGGTGGACGGCCAAAGCTTGCGAACCTATCGCCACTCACCCAACACAGGTTCACGTAAATCCTGGGCAGCAGGTGATGCGACCAGCCGCGGTGTGCGTTTGGCTTTGTTATCCATGACCGGTGAAATGGGTTATCCCAGCGCCCTATCCGCCAAGACTTGGGGTTTTTATGATGTGTCTTTTCG
>CAYXLV010000311.1:0-2806 GCA_964465995.1 uncultured Coxiellaceae bacterium
GTTATATTTCTCATCCTTTGCCAGTGTTGGTAGAAAAAGATTGATTACTTCTGCATTGATTGTTCTAAAGCGTGTTTCGATAAGAGAAGCAATGCAAGGTCCTTGCTGATAAGCTAAATATTGTTTTGTTATTTCAGTCAATTTAGATGCGCTGAGCTTTTCAAACACGCTGTTGAGCATGGTATTGGCGAGATGGAAGTGGTCATGCTTGAGTGCCATATAAATTGGACTCTTAATTGAAGTGTCGTAGGTCAACAAAGGGTCTGCACCGAGTGAGAATAAGTGATAAGCGTGGCGTTCGGATTTGATAGCAAAGGCAAGGAGAGATAAGCCTTTTGGGGTGCGGTGATTAATAACCCTTAAAAATGCATCATGCGTTAGAGAGCTAGATAGTTTATCTAGAAACAATTTAAGTTGTTCCGATTCAAACAGTTTATAGATAATCTGTTCAGTGCTTTCTAAGTCGTTAGGTGCAGCCTTAGCAAGTAGCTCAATGAAAATAGCTTTTTGCTGAAGTGTTTTTATTTGATTAAGGTGCTTAATACAGGCCTCGGCGGGTAGTTTTCTGGTTTCACAGATCGATTGTACGATTGTATGAAGAGATAGGTTTAAGTCCCACTGCGAGCACCGGTCTGAGCGATAAATTTGGAACTGTTCGAACAGATAACGCCACAAGTAATCGGGTAGAGGTAATTGCTGCCCTGTCTTAGCATTATAATAAGCGATCCCGACCAGTTGTCCTTCTTGAGCTAATTTGAGCTGCATCGCCAAAGCGTAAAAAATATTGCCGAGTGATAATCCACCCCAAGCTTCTTCCGTCACGAGGAGATGAGAAATATCAGATAGCGCGGATTTGGGTTTGGCGATGAAATTTGGAGCAATCAGTGATTCTGTATATTTCAAGTGCCCGTGTTTTGAATAGTATTTATAGTCAATATTGTGCTTGATTACTCTTTTATTTTTTGTCCTATAAGACTCACTATTAACTCTTTGATAACGTTCCTTTAACTTAAGGGATTGTGGTTCCAAGTCTCTGGCCTGACCGCCTGCCTTATTTGTTCTTGATTTGATTGTTTCTCGTAAACTTTTAATGTTCTTGACAAGGTTATTGGCGTCAGTACTGATATAGCCGCTCTTGGCGTCCCGATTGAAGTGGGCGTATGATGTTGTCTTGTCATTGTAGACAAGCACGGCACCGGTACAAATATCTATGGTATCTTTAGGTAGCCCGATAGGTATGTTTTTGACTAATAGGGTGGCGGGAATAAACGCATAGTGTGCGCGTTTATCTTTAAAATTAACCTGCTTTTCAACCCTGGCATACACGCGTTCTTGCTGCTTGATGATCAGTGAGAGCTTTTCTTGTTGGAGTTCCACGAGAGTATTTTTATTGTCGATAGTCAACGAGCAGTCTTTTAGCAGATCAAGCTGTTTAGAAAGGTTTTTTTCATCAGATTGATCAAAATTATGGCGCATCTATTTCGTCTCTTGCTATTTTTGGCCTAAATCGTACAGGAAAGTGTCTTTTTTTCAATAGATCGTGATTTTTTTTTGGGCAATTAATTTCCCCTTAAGGAAGGGCGGTATCATAACTGATTGCTTCATATTTTATGGGGGAATAATTTCTTGTAGACTTTTTGGGGGTTAAGAATGCAATAGGAATGGGCACGAGCTCTGCGGGCCAAAATTCAGAAGAGGTGTTGAGATCAAAATTTGATCGGCACGCTTTTGTAAGTGTAATGTTGGATTTTTTAGAAAAAATGTCATTCATACCTTTACTGTTGATGTGGGTTTTTCATTTAAATGAGGAGTGATCAGAAAGGCTATGTTCGATCAATTTGACATGTTCTGCGATATCTATGGAGAGATTTTGCGGTATTTGACTTCCGCTGAAGTGATTAAGTTTGCCAGCAGTTCTGCTGCTTTAAAAAAAGTTATTATTTACTGTCTGCAACTACGCAATGATTGGCAGTTGTTGTTGCGCTTGCAGTATCCATTGCACTATGGGGCGGTGACGCGCTTTAATGAAGTCGCGGGGATTGATGCTAAGTGCTGGGATTATGAGTTTGATAGATGGACTGATCATCCTATTTATCAGCCATCTAAATCAGTTTCGAGTCAGTATCCATCATTACAGTTAGATAGCATGCAGGTTTGGCAATCTGAATATGAGGCTATCAAGAAAATCTGTAATGATAATAAGGAAGCTGTTAATTTAAAAACGATACCTCGTGCTTATAGATTCCAATTTCTTTTTCGTATTGATAAAGATTTAGCATATAAAAAAGCAATTAAAGCGATTTGTCAGCATGACATGATAGTTTTAAGATTATTGCTATTGCGATCGGATATTCGTGGGATGTTAAATACCGGTGGTGACGATCATTTTTTTTATTATCAGAAGCCGTTATTGTTTCATGCTATCTATGCGCGAAATATAGCGGCGGTTAAGTTATTGCTGCAGCAGGATGATATCAATATTAATATGCTGCAGCTTAATCGCAGAAGCGTATTGTTTGATGCGGTTGTTGCGTATGATGCAGAGTGTCCTGAGTCGCAAGAAATTTTGACGGTGATTTTAGAGCATTCAGAGATCGATGTTAATCAGCGGGAAGTATTTGAATTTAACCCTTTGTGGTACGCGGCTATTAATGGCAAAGAGTCAGCGGTAGCAAGGCTGATTGCAAAGCCAACTTTGAATCTTAATATTTTGAATGATGAGGAGCAGCATGTTTGCTATGAGGCGCCGTGCCGTATAATTAAGCATTTTATTAAAGATAATAGATTTGATATCAATCATCAGGAT
>CAYXLV010000312.1:0-2792 GCA_964465995.1 uncultured Coxiellaceae bacterium
GTGTTATTGCTGAGTTAGAACGCATTAAACCGGCTGAAATTTTGATTAGCGAAGATTTTAGCGATGCTGATGCTTTACAAAAATATCCTTCGATCAAACGTCGCCCACCGTGGGAGTTTGAATTTTCGACCGCCGAACAACAACTATGCCAACAATTCAAAACTAAGGATTTAAATGGTTTTGGTGTGACTCATTTACCGCATGCTATTTGTGCTGCCGGTTGTTTATTGCAATATGTGAAATACACACAACGCGCTGCATTGCCGCATATTCAAGCCATTAAAGTGGAAACCAATGATAGTGCGATTTTAATGGATGCAGCCACACGCCGTAATCTTGAACTGACCACGAATTTGCAAGGTGGTAGCCAACATACTTTAGCCGCAATTCTTGATAAAACCGCCACTGCTATGGGCAGTCGATTATTACGACGCTGGTTGCAACGACCACTGCGCCAACATGCTCAATTGCAGCAACGCCAAGATGCGATTACTAGTTTATTGCAACAACACCAAGCCGCGACTATTCATCAACATTTACGCGGCATGGCGGATGTTGAGCGAATTCTTGCACGCGTTGCATTGCACTCTGCTCGACCACGTGATCTGACGGGTTTGCGTTGTGCACTGGGCATTTTGCCGGATCTAAAACAGGCTTTAGCCGGCTGTGATCATGCTTATTTAAGTTCGATTGAGCAACGGCTTGGTGATTTTGCTGCGACGCATCAAAAACTGCAGCAGGCTATTTTGGAAAATCCACCGGTGGTGTTGCGTGATGGCGGTGTGATTGCTGATGGTTATGATGCCACGCTAGATGAATTGCGCGCGTTAAGTCATAACAGCAGTCAGTTTTTAGTCGAGCTTGAGCAGCGTGAAAAAGAGCGCACTAAAATTAGCACGTTAAAAGTCGGTTATAATCGCGTGCATGGTTATTATATTGAGATTTCCCGCGCCCAATCTGCGCAAGCACCCACGGAATATATTCGCCGTCAAACGCTTAAAAATGTGGAACGGTATATTACGCCTGAATTAAAAACCTACGAAGATAAAGTGTTAAGCGCGAAATCCAAATCACTAGCCCGTGAAAAAGAACTTTATGAAGCATTGTTAGCCACACTGAACCAACAGTTATTACCACTCCAAGCCTGTGCAACTGCAATCGCGGAGTTGGATGTGTTAAGCAATTTAGCCGAACGCGCAGAAACGCTAGAATTTGTTGCACCAGAGTTTAAAAGCTCGCCAGGCATTATGATTAAAAACGGCCGTCACCCCGTGGTGGAGTCTGTCTTGGAACAACCGTTTGTGCCCAATGATACGTTTTTAAATAACGACCGCCGTATGCTGATGATCACCGGCCCCAATATGGGTGGTAAGTCCACCTATATGCGCCAAACTGCATTAATTACGTTACTTGCTCACATTGGCAGTTATGTCCCCGCTGAGAAAGTAAGCCTGGGCCCGATTGACCGTATTTTTACCAGAATCGGCGCCGCCGATGATTTGGCCAGTGGTCGTTCGACCTTTATGGTGGAGATGACAGAAACCGCCAATATTTTACACAACGCCACTAAAAACAGCCTGGTATTAATGGATGAAGTCGGCCGCGGCACTTCGACTTTTGACGGCTTATCATTAGCGTTTGCCACCGCTGATTACCTCGCCAATAAAATCGGCGCCTTTACTTTATTTGCCACCCACTATTTCGAGTTAACCACTCTCGCCGAAAGCCACGCCACTATTGTTAACGTGCATCTCGACGCCACCGAACACGGTGATCAAATTGTTTTCCTCCACGCCGTTAAAGACGGCCCCGCCAATCAAAGCTACGGCATCCAAGTCGCCAAACTCGCCGGTGTCCCGCAAACTGTGATTCACCAAGCGCGCCACAAATTGCATGAGTTAGAAAACCAGTCGTTTGCGAATATTCCTGCTAGCAATCCGACACAGCAATCGTTATTTACTGAGGCCGAGCCACATCCTGCAGTTGAAAAATTACAGTCGATTGATCCGGATGAGTTAACACCGAAGTTGGCGCTGGCAAAGATTTATGAGTTGATGGAATTGCTTTAAGTTTTCCAGTTAAACCGATCTAAATTTGCACAAATTTTTATGTTTGAGAATTTATGTTCAAGGTGTGAACATGAATTTTATTTTTTGCTTTTTTTGCGGTGATTTATGGCAATTTTCCTACTTTAATGCGTAAGAAGTTATGTATAATTCGGTGGCGTCTGGGGTGACAAATTTTGCAAAGATTTATAGCAATTTTGTACCCAGTAATCGCGCAAGGACTTAAGGACAAATGAAATGGATGATGCTGCTGTATCGCAAGATAATTTACAAGAAAGCATTTCACTGACTCAAGCAAAGAATTTAATCCAGTCGCTAGATTTAAGCGCGGTGCTGGATAGACTTGTGTATATAGATGGTTGGTCAAAAACATCCGCACTTGCCGCGATAGGTCAATATAGAAACTTCCTCTACTTAAAGAAGAAATATGGTGATAGTCATACACTGCCTCCATCACGTGAGATTGATGAAGTTTGGCATGCTCATATTCTTCATACTGAAGAATATGCTGATTTTTGTTCGAAGTTGTTTGGGAATTTTTTGCATCATCGGCCTCATCTTGCGAGTGAGGCGGCTTCTTATGCTGAGTTAGAAAGACTATTTGAAGACACTCAAAATTTATATCAACGTGAATTTAATACCTATATCAATGGTATTAGAAAATTATTATTGAAAGATAGATTAATCAAAATTTTAAGATTCTTTAAACCAAGTAAAGTAACTAAA
>CAYXLV010000313.1:0-2788 GCA_964465995.1 uncultured Coxiellaceae bacterium
GCCACGAACGCTAGTGAGAGGATGCCTAATAATAAAAGCTTCGGTTTAAAATTAACATGCATCACTTAAGAAGCTAAACCCACAAAAAATAATTTCAAACTTGCTTTACTAAATTGTGGGTAATGATTAGTGCGCGCAATGACGATAACCTGCAGAAGACAGCCTGCAAACTACACAATGACAACAGCCTACAAGTCATGCAATACACACCACACGCACTAAATTATTCTGTATTTTTCATAAGCTTAAATCCACCGATAAAAACACCCGCAAATTAGCACCGAGGTTTACTATGCTTAATAAAAAACTAGCGACCAAGGTGTATACCATGATGATAAACAGTTTAAAATTAATAGCGATTCTTATGCTAAGTTTTTGCTTAAGCCATACCGCTCTCGCCGAAGATGGCTCTGCAAAACCCGATGCAGATCAAGCACCCTTACTTAACACACCACAAGAACCAAATCCCAACGCAACACCTGAACAACAACAACTCGAACAATTAAAAGAACAAGCCACACAACCCATGAACCCGCCGGTTATTCAAGATAAACCACCGGCAGATTGCGTGAAGTGTGAAAATTGGTGTCAAACAAAATACCCCAACACCCAAGCAACTTGTTTTGTTGATCATTGTGGAATGTGCACAAATCCGAATTAATTAATGTGCTTGATCCCAATTATCTCCGATACCCACTTCAACGAGCAATGGCACAGCAAGCTTAGCGGCTTGCTCCATGCTGTCTTTAATTTTTTGCACTGCCGCATCAACATCGGCTTCTACTACTTCAAACACCAACTCATCATGCACTTGCATAATCATTTTCACATCGATATCTGTTGTTTGCAGCCACTGATCCAACTCAAGCATAGCGATTTTTATAATATCGGCAGCCGTACCTTGCAATGGCGCATTAATCGCTGCACGTTCAGCAGCGCGGCGGCGTTGCATATTGGTGGAATTAATTTCAGGAATAAACAAACGTCTGCCAAATAAAGTTTCAACATAACCTTGTTCAGCGGCTTGCTGGCGCGCTTGCTCCATGTAACCATGCACTTTTGGATAACGTTTAAAGTAAATATCAATATATTCTTGCGCACTATGTCGATCAATTTTTAACTGCTGTGCTAAACCAAATGCCGACATGCCATACATTAATCCAAAGTTAATTGCCTTAGCACTGCGGCGTTGCTCTGCTGTCACTGCATCGATGTTAACACCAAAGACTTCTGCTGCAGTCGCAGCATGCACGTCTAATTGATTTGCAAATGCATTTAATAAACCTGGGTCTTTTGATAAATGCGCCATGATCCGCAGCTCCACTTGCGAATAATCTGCTGCAATAATTTTACTGCCTGCTGGCGCAATAAATGCCTGGCGAATTTGCCGACCTTGTTCGGTGCGAATAGGAATATTTTGCAAATTTGGTTCATTCGATGATACACGTCCGGTTGAGGTAACTGCCTGGTTATAGGAAGTATGCACCCGGCCAGTTTTTGAATTAATTTGTTCAGGTAATTTATCTGTGTAAGTTGATTTTAATTTACTTAAACTGCGGTATTCTAAAATCACAGCAGGCAATTCATAACTAATCGCTAACTCCTGTAAAACAGGCTCAGCAGTGGATGGCTGACCTTTGGGTGTTTTTTTTAAAATTGGTAAATTCATTTTTTCATACAAAACTTCTTGCAGCTGTTTTGGTGAGCCTAAATTAAATTCTTGATCAGCTAATTTAAATGCCTCTTGTTGCAATTCTGCAATACGTTTTTCCAATTGATGACTTTGTTTAGCGAGTTTTTTTGAATCAATTAAAACGCCGGTGTATTCCATTCGTGCTAACACGCACATTAATGGCATTTCAATCGTGGTAAAGATTTTTTGATAAGCTGTTTCGGCATCCACCATTGGCCAAAGTTTTTCATGTAAACGCAAAGTGATATCAGCGTCTTCTGCCGCGTACGGAGCGGCTTCTTCCAAAGTAATTTCATTGAATTTTTTTTGTTTTGCGCCTTTGCCAGCGATGTCTTCAAATGAAGTCGTGCTTTCACCCAGGTATTTTAAGGCTAAACTATCCATATCATGTCGAGAGCTGGTGCTGTTTAATACATATGATTCCAACATGGTGTCATACAATTTTGCATCGACGGTGATATGGTGATTACATAAAACTTTAATATCGTATTTTAAATTTTGACCGATAACCGTTAGCTTTGGGTCTGCTAATAAAGGCTGCAGTGCGTTTAATACTGCTTCACGGTCTAGCTGTTTGGGTGCATCCATATAGTCATGGGTTAAAGGCACATAAGCCGCGACACCGGGTTTTGCGCAAAATGAAACACCAACCACTTCAGCATTCATTGCATTGAGGTCAGTAGTTTCAGTATCAAAAGCAAAGATTTTTGCTTGTTTCAGTTGTTTGATCCAGGTTTGTAAATCTTTGTCGGTGAGAATTGTGGTGTAAGCTGCTTTTGCTGCGACGGCAGCTGCACCAGCATCATTTTGCACTTCGCTTAGCCATGTTTTAAATTCTAAGTCTTTAAATATATCAATTAATTTAGCAGCATCACGTTCTTTTGGTTTTAAATCATCAAAACCGAGTTTGACATCAACATCGGTTTTAACGGTGACTAATTCTCGTGATAAGGATAAACTTTCAATATTCTCGCGTAAGCTTTCACCAACTTTGCCTTTTATTTCGTCGGCTTTGTGGATGATTGAATCCAGTGAACCATATTGATTAAGCCATTTGGCTGCGGTTTTTGGCCCTACTTTGGGAATACCGGGAAC
>CAYXLV010000314.1:0-2772 GCA_964465995.1 uncultured Coxiellaceae bacterium
ATCTTCTACTAAGTCCAGGATGACAAATGCTATTATAGAAAGGTATTTATCCTGAGGCAGAGCTTACTAATTTTCAAACACCTTATCGCGTTTACCCATTGCAAGTCCCAGGGCTTGATGCCAAACGGCATTTAGTCATGGTTGGAGAGGAGATGTCTGTTGACTAAAATTATTGCGATTGCCAACCAAAAAGGTGGCGTTGGCAAAACCACTACCGCTGTTAATTTGACAGCATCATTAGCTGCTTTAAAACACAAAGTGCTTTTAATTGATATGGATCCGCAAGGTAGTGGTACTTTAGGTAGCGGTGTTAATAAAAATACTATCGAAGCATCGATCAACGAAGTGTTATTACGCTCGGTCAGTTTAGAAAACGCTACTATTAAAACAGATTTTGGTTATGACATTATTGCGTCGAATAGTGATCTAACCGTCGCAGAAATTCGTTTATTGCAATCTGACAATCGTGAATATGAATTAAAATCCATCTTAAGCTCCAGCCAAACCTACGAATATATTATTATCGACTGCCCTCCTTCACTAAATATGCTAACCGTTAATGCACTGGTCGCCGCCAATAGTGTGATGGTCCCCATTCAATGTGAATATTACGCATTAGAAGGTCTTAGCAGTTTATTAAGCAGCATTGATCAAATTCGCCAAACCGTTAACAACGAACTCAGTTTAGAGGGTTTATTACGCACCATGTACGATGGCCGCAACCGTTTAACCATCGAAGTCTCAGAGCAATTGATTGAACATTTTGGCGATAAAGTTTATCGAACTGCGATTCCACGTAATGTGCGCTTAGCTGAAGCACCCAGCCATGGAATGCCGGCGATTAATTACGATAAAAGTTCACAAGGAGCTGTGGCCTACTTAGCATTAGCCGCAGAATTTTTGCGTCACCAAACCGCAAATAAAACCACTAGCAGCACAGCAAAAGCGACCGTTTAATTGAGGAATACACATGAGTAAAAAAAGAGGTTTAGGCATAGGATTAAGTGAACTGCTCGGTGATGTAAAACCCAGCGCGCCTGCAGCACCAGTTGTCACACCACTAGAAAAAAGCCCACCTGCGGCATCAACCACTACCCATCCAGATGGTCAGTTAACTTATTTAGCGGTTGAAAAATTAATGCCAGGTCGTTATCAACCGCGTAAAACCATGGCTGAAGAACCGCTAACTGAATTAGCAAACTCGATTCGCGCTCAAGGTATTATCCAACCAATAGTCGTTAGAAAAACCATCGGCAACCAATACGAAATTATCGCTGGTGAACGCCGCTGGCGTGCCGCACAATTAGCCGGTCTTACTGAAGTACCAGTGATTGCAAGAGACATTGCAGACGAAGCGGCAATCGCCATGTCACTTATTGAAAACATTCAGCGCGAAGAGCTTAATCCGATCGAAGAATCCCAAGCCTTACAACGTTTACTAACCGAATTCGAATTAACCCATCAAGAAGTGGCCGATGCAGTGGGCCGCTCCCGTACATCGGTGACGAACTTGTTACGCTTACAAAAATTAAACCCAAGTGTGCGAGCGTTGGTTGAACAAGGTAAATTAGAAATGGGACATGCACGTGCACTGCTCGCGCTAGAAGGTGTGCAACAATCAGAAGCTGCTGAAAGTGTTGTGAAGCGACAATTATCCGTACGCGAAACAGAAAATTTAGTCCGCCACTTATTAGCAGGCCTCACCAATAAAAAACCCACCCCAAAACTCGACCCAGACGTTGCACGCTTACAAAGCAACATTTCAGAAAAACTCGGCGCCGCTGTCGCCATTCAACATAGCACCAACGGCAAAGGCAAAGTCGTTATTCGCTATAACAGCTTAGATGAATTAGAAGGCATTCTTGATCATATCGAATAGCAACATAAAAGAACCCAGCCATTCGCTGTAAGGGTGGTTCTATGGGGGCAAAGGCGCGGAAGTATATCCCATGGTGGGCGTAAGATTTGTTTGACTGTTGTTTGATGGAAAGAGAGGGGGGATCCTGAAAAAATAGAAAAATCTCTTTCAATCAGTATGTTGGCGTTATCAATTTGTTTGACTGTTGTTTGATGGAAAGCGCCAACAAAGCACATATTGCTCGCCTGCAGAAAAGGGGTTTTCAGGGCGGTTTCAAAAAGACTGTCAAGTTAATATGCTCTTAATAATTGACCTCTATAATGCAAAAAAATTATGAGGTAATTTTAGATGAAGCCAGATATACGCGTTGCAGCAATAGCAAAAAAAGTCAATGAATCTAACTGCTTACAGAGCTTTGCTGTATATGAGCAAGAGCCCGTAAAAAAACTTCGTCAACAAGGTGCACTGCAGCGAGTATCACATGGCGCTATGCACGTTTGTCGAGTCGCCATTTTAGTGCGAATTGTGACCAATATTTTGCGAGAGATTGGGTATCCCGAAGCTGCTGGCATCACCGAAGATGATATTGTTTTGCTGCAAATTGTTGCTTTATTTCATGATGCCAAACGTCGAAGCGATAAAACAGCGGATATTTGGGAGCATGAATCTCGGCAGGCTTGTTTTAAAGAGCTCATTCATCTGGGTATTCCCAGTCAACGAGCTCGTGCTTTTGCAAATTTAATCGTGCAAAAAGAGAATGGCGGGATTTTAGGTAAGATTTTCCAGGCTGCAGATAGTTTAGATATCATGCGCTGTAAAGAAATATTTCAGCTTGATTATGTCACTTTGTATCAAGAGCTTTTGGCAATGAAGATTAATGAGGCTGCTCATAAGCTAGTAACACCGGTACAGGA
>CAYXLV010000315.1:0-2761 GCA_964465995.1 uncultured Coxiellaceae bacterium
GCTAAAAAAAGAATTATTTTTCAATTAATAAGAGATTTGTTGTTGAATAAAAAAATTAAGCTGGTATTTCTTCTTCAACAGTTAAGCAATCTTGAATTTTCGATTGTAAGTCTTTAATGCGTTCATTCATTTTATCAATTTGCTGATTTTGTTGTTTTTTTAGGCCTAAATATTGTTGGCAAATATTTAAAGCAGCAACAACGGCAATTCGATCTGTGCTAGTAATGCTGCCACCTTGGCGAATTTTGCGCATTTGTTCGTCAACATATCGAGCAGACTCTTGTAATTCATGGGCTTCTTCTGACGGACATTTAATATTGTACGTACGGTCTAACACTTTAATAGCAATAATATTTTCAGAATCGCTCATCGTAACTCTTCCTTCAGCTGACTCATGATACGTTTAATTTTGGCAACGGCTTGATGGTTTTGTTGTTGGAGTCTGGTGCGCTCGCGGATGCTTCCTGCAAGTTTTTGGCGTAGAGAGTGATTTTCATTTTTAAGTCTGTCGACTGCGAGAATTAAGTGATCAACTTGGCGTTCTAAATCACTAAGCTGTGCAGTTTCCATGTTATTTTTCGTCCCTGTTTTTAGAATTAATCAAGCACTAATGTGTGATCTGCAAAGTAGAAATAAGAATAGATGGTTGCATTGCAAACGTCAATAGGTGGATTTAGACACGGTAGTAATTGATTGATAAAGAAGCCAATATGCCGCGACACTATCACGGCATATTCACCCAAAATGTTAAAGCGGTTTACAAGCCGCTTCCAACCACAAGCGCACCTCTTCCGATAAATCATCTTTTAATAATTCAAATATTTCTTGATGATATTCGTCAATCCAGGCAATTTCTTGTGGGCTTAATTCATCTTTATTAATAAGGTTGCGCGCGTATGGCACTTTCGTTAAATCTTCCATGCTGTAAAAAGGACCATGTCCTGTTTTACTATCAGCAACAGTGGCAACTTCTTTAATTAAACAAAGATTTTCAATACGAATACCAAATTGGCCTTTTAAATAAACACCCGGTTCATTACTCACAATCATCCCTGGCACCAACGGCACACCAGTTAACGCACTTGAAATACGTTGCGGTCCTTCATGCACACATAAATAACAACCCACACCATGCCCTGTGCCATGGCTATAATCCATAGCTTCTTGCCATAACGGCGCATGTGCAATGGCATTAATATGCTCGCCATTCGTACCTTGTGGAAATTTAAGATGCCGCAATGCTAAGTGTCCCTTCAATACTAAGGTATATAAGTGTTTTTCTTCTTCAGTTGGCTGACCAAAATGCAGCGTACGTGTAATATCTGTGGTGCCTTCAAGATATTGGGCACCCGAATCAATTAAATAAAGGGTTTTATCATCTAGCTGACGATTGGATTCTGGTGTTGCAAAATAATGAATAATGGCGCCATGATCTGCATAACCACTAATGGTGGAAAAACTTAAACCTTGTAAGCGGGGTTCTTCACGACGATATTTTTCTAATTGGTCTGATGCTGAAATTTCAGTTTGACCTTGCCAATTTTTTTCCAGCCAGCATAAAAATTTACACTCAGCAATCGCATCCAAGCGGTGCGCTTCGTGCATGCCTTTTTGTTCGGTTGGATTTTTAATCGCTTTTAATAAGGTAATGGGTGATTCTTCTAAGATTAATGTGGCATTCGCCAGTTGCTGTTCAACCCACCAACTTGCTGTGCTAGGTTCTACTAATACGCGTGTGTTTAATTTATTGAGCGCAGTTGCAAAAGTATCATATGGTGCCACTGTGACATCTTCATTTAATAAGGCTGCTTTCACTTCATCAGTCACTTGCGCAGGATTGACAAATAAAGTGGCTGTATCTTGCGTAATCAATGCATAGCTAATCACAACGGGATTAAAGTCAATATCTGTACCACGAATATTAAACAGCCAAGCAATGGCATCTAGCATTGTTATCACATGTGCATCAGCACGCATTTTTTGCATAGCGGCACGCACGTGGCGTAATTTTTCTTCGACGCTTTGACCAGTGTATTTTACATCCAGCATTTTAATTGGGTGATATTCAATGGCCGGTTGGTCATCCCAAATTGCATCGACCAAATTATTATCAATAGCAACGAGCTCGCTTTCTGCGCTGGCCAGTGCGGCTTGCCAACGATGTGCGGCTCTAATGCTAATGAGTTTTGGGTCGGTAGCAATTTTTTGTTGTTTAGTGTTTTGTTTTAACCAGATATGGATGGGAGGGGTGGCGCCTTGTTGTTGGCGTAAGGTGGTAAAAAGTGAGTCGTCTAATTCTTGTTCAGCTTGTAAAAAATAACGCGCATCTGTCCATAAGTAAGCATTATCTTGCGCGATTATCACGTCACCTGCAGAACCGGTAAATCCGCTAATCCAAGCGCGACGTTGCCAGCCGGCGGGGACATATTCATTATTATGCGCATCCGCTGCAGGCACATAATAGAAATCCACTCTGTGGTCGGCCATTTGTTTTCTCAGTTGCGTTAATTGGTTGGCGATATTCATAAATGTACTAACCTCTTGATTTTGACTATTGGGGTGACTAATTGGTGTTGGAAAAAAGTGGGCTTATCTTAACACTAAAAAAGCAAGTGGTCAGGCCTGGTTCTAATCTTTACCCGCAAGTCAGCAAGGTTGCTGTCATTGTGCGCCTAGCTAGCTACCCGTCATTGAGAGCAAGACACCGTCATTGCGCGACCTAATCATTACCCACAAGTCTTATTTTTACTGCCAAAACCAT
>CAYXLV010000316.1:0-2760 GCA_964465995.1 uncultured Coxiellaceae bacterium
CTCATTAACTAAATTTTGCAATAAATCTGCAATTGAATGCCCTGGCTGATCTTTAGCTGAAATAAAATAATCAATAGGCAATGACAAACCTATCGTATCAATAGCGGGGCTAATTGCAATGCTGAATGTCTTTTGTTGATTATTGTCGTAGAATTTTTCCTGCAACAAATACGTAAACTTTGGGTAGTATCCACCTAATTGCATTTCAATCTTTCTTTCAATATAGGTTTGAATGTCTTGATCGGTATATTCTAATTCTATATTTTGGTCGTTCTTTTCAATAGACATGCCAACTAATTGCATTATATCATCAACATTTTCTGAGGTGCTTTTATTTTTCTCCTTTACTTTATGCAATAAAGATGAATTAGGGTTGCTAGGATCCTCTATTTTTGCTTTCTTAATAGCAGGCAGAAAGCTCTGATTACTAATAAAAGGCTCAATGGTATTCAAATAAATCAATAATTCTTGAATTGTTTTGATGGCTTTACTGCCAATTTCATTGCCGTGTTGATTATAACAGCGCATCAAATAGCTCTCCTGGTTCAATTGGATTGTTATAGTTATCCAATCACCTTTTTCACGCATATACTCCATTTCTTGATACATAACAGTTTTCCATGTTTCAACTTCAATATTAGATTGTTGTGATAATAATAAAATGTGCAGGTCTAAAATTCTAATAACGAATAATTTGCTGTATTGACATTCTATCTCGACATCAATTGTTGGTGCGCGATATTGCTTTATAATTGTATTACTAGCCTCAATAAAAAAATCCCCTAAATCTAGTTTAATAGAAGGAAAACCAATGTTAGTAGAAGCATGCGAGCTTGGAAAAAGCATAGCATTTTTAGATTCATCTTCATTTTCTTGTTTCTTATAAGTGCTATCATGATCAGCTAATTCAATTGCAGAGAATGGATAAGCTTCTGGTAAGAGCATTGGTTTAATTTGAAGCTCCGACTCAAACTCTTCAATAAAGTAATCATCAAAATAACTTCGTAACTGCTTAGCCATATTTCGCGCCCAAAGCAAGGTTAGTACCACCACTCCTTTCTTATCTTCATCTGTAAATTCTTTTAAACTATCTGGGCCGTTAACAAAATATTTAACAATAAAATCTTTAATGTCTTGATAATGTTCTTTAGAGCCAAAATTCATTAAGTCTTTTTCAGAAAAATCTTGATTATCATTAACATAAGCATAAATTATGGTAAGAAGATTATCGCTTCGCTTTGGACCAAGTCTTAATAACTCAACAAAAGCACGCAAATAAAAATAACTTGCAAATTGTCTAATTCGGTCTATAGGCTTCCCTATAAATGAGGCAATATTACTTCCCATAAAGTACGGATCAAAACAATGCTGTGATTGACCGCACATACGTTTAATGATCGTTATTAAACTCTGCTGATGCAAAATCCATTTAGGCCCCAGTTGGAAAAGTCTCATCATCTTTTTCTTAGGCTCAATCGGATTTATATGCTCACTAAATCTTTTGGTGTTCATCAGTAAGGGGCGTTGTTTATAATTACCTGACGGACCAATAATATCTACATTCTTACATGTAAGACGTAATAAAAATCTACGTAAACGGCGGCCTTCTAAATCCCAAAAACCGAATGGGGCATTAGTTTCTTGATCTTTCAAAACTGTCTGAAAAAAAGTTTTGCTCAACGGGGCTGATAGCATAATTAAAGGTTCTGAAAAATAACCATAATAATGCTTATATTCCTCTAGCATTCTTCTATTCGTAGAACAGCCTGTGTAAACATCGAGAGATAATCGGGAGAATTTTTGCGCCATTTTTTCCACATGAGCAAGCCAAGAGTAATTCCTTTCATTTTTTTGACTTTCTTCAGAAATATCATTTTCTATAAACAGTTCATATCCACCAGTTACCATGACATTACGGTTTGGTTTATTAACTGTTTTGAAAACATAATCAAATGAGTTGCCTGTTAATTGGGTATCTCCATCCATTGATATAAAAAACACATCTGATTCTGGTTTGAGATGTTCGATTAAGTTAAAAAATACTTGCGCCTTCTCTAAACAGAAATTACGCATTTGGCCAATGGGTGGAATTTTACGACTTGAACGATCAGAATTTTTCCAAACAAAGTGAAAAGGTTTGATAAAAACGTGTTTTGATCTAAATGCTTGTGAACGTTTTTCTATAAAATCTTGCAAAAAAATAGGCTTTTCATGCTCAACCTGATTAACACCGAACACTATAATAACCGCAACAGAATTTTCTTTTGTACTGGAGGCGATATACTTCACATACTCATCCATCTCAAGGTCACCATTACCACCACGTGTAGGCACGATAAGAATTATGGTTTGTAAAGCGATATATTCTTTAATAAAGTCTATCAATAGTTTCCTTTCATTTGGACTTAGAAAAGTTTCAGATAATTCACGCATTATTGGAGTAGGTTGCTTCCCTTCAGAACGAGATGCGGGTAATGAAACTCTCTGTTCTGAATGAGGCGATGCAGAATTTTTAACTAGGGATTTTGATGTCACAGGTTCAATAGGCATTGATTGAAATCGTTGCGGACGATGCGCTCCCATTGCTCCCAGAGTTGAAGTAGCTGTGCTATCTTCATAAAATTTATTCAGCAATTTCGACCTTTCGTTAGCAAGGTTGTTATTATCTTGTATAATCTCAAGAATCTGTTGAGATTTCTCTAACGGCTCCTTATCTACATAACGCTGACCAATAGGAAGCTTATCATTTAGAATTTCATT
>CAYXLV010000317.1:0-2753 GCA_964465995.1 uncultured Coxiellaceae bacterium
TTTAAACGAAGTGCATTGGCTCATTGAAAATAGTGAGTGCCAATTTATTTTATGTGGATCAAGTGCCCGTCAATTAAAAACACAATCCACCAATCTTCTGGGTGGGCGCGCTTGGCTATATCACTTTTATCCACTCACCTATGCAGAGATTCCTGACTTTAACTTACTACGTGCTTTGCAACATGGCTTGCTACCCAAACATTACTTGATTGACCAACCCTATTTAGCCAATAGCTTGCAAGCGTATGTTGATATTTATTTAATTGATGAAATTCGCAATGAAGGGCTTGTGAGAAACCTAGCAGGCTTTGCTCGCTTTTTAGATGTAGCCGGCTTAACCAATGGTGAAATGATCAATATCACTAACATTGCCCGTGACTGTGGTGTCGATCGCAGCACGGTGCAAGGATACTACCAAATTTTAGTCGACACATGGCTAGGATATTTTATTTATCCTTTCTATAAAAAAATTAAACGTGACTTAGTCACGGCAACACCGAAATTCTATTTATTTGATGTTGGCGTTGCTAACTATCTTGCAAGACAACCGGTTACAAGCTTAAGTGGCGCATTAGCTGGCCGAAGCTTTGAACATTACATACTGATGGAGCTAATTGCCTATATCGAATTACAACGCAAACATTTAAAAATTACTTATTGGCGCACTAAAACAGGCTTAGAAGTTGACTTCATTATTGGCGATGCAGAATATGCTATTGAAGTAAAAATTAGCAGCACTGTTCACAAACAAGATTTAAAAGGGCTAATAGCCTTTATGGAAGAACACCCCAATACACAAGCCATCGTGATTTCACAGGACAAACGACCGCGACAATTAGTGATCAATGAGAAGCAAAGCATTAGTATTCTACCGTGGGAAGTCTTTTTAGAGCGGCTTTGGGAAGATAGCATTATTAAATAGCCTACCGGGCCACCAGCCTTGTACTTATTCGCTTAAAAACGATACAATTTACTGAATTTAAAAGACCAAATCATGTAGTTCAACTAGGAAAGAGCACGGTTGTTTGCGCCAATTAGGAGCGATAATGTCAGAAAAACCGACCGATTACAGCCTAACTAATCAAGATGGCGTGATGCGGCGGGTTGGATTTGAGATAGAATATATTGATTACTCACTCAACAACTCGGTCAAATTGGTTCATAAACTCTTCGGTGGCGCGATCACCCCAGAAAACGAGCACCTCATTCATATTAAAAAAACGGCCCTAGGTCGTTTTTCAGTTGAGAGAGACCTTAACTTGCTGCAATCACTGTCAGCGCAATCCATTAAAAATCAAAATAGCGATGCACTTGATTTAGAAGGAATCGCCAATAAACTGCTCACCCCCATTTTAAAAAATATTGTACCCATTGAAATAGTGACACCACCACTACCTTTTAACGACATCTCTGCTGTTAGCAACATTATTGAAGAACTTAAAAAATCACCTGCTAAAGATACCAATAAAAATATCCTCTTCGCTTTTGGCATTCACATCAATCCAGAAGTACCAGACTTTGCGGTAACAACCATTCTCAACTATTTACGTGCTTATTGCTTATTAAGCGCATGGCTACGTGAGACAATAGGCCTAGATCCCACTAGAAAATTACTACCATTTATTGATGAATACCCCCAAAAATTTATCCAAGCCATTTTAGATAAGGACTACCAGCCAAATATCACCAGTCTTATCAACGACTATGTCAAATATAACCATACAAGAAATCGCGCACTTGATCTGCTGCCACTATTTAAGCATCTCGCCAAAAAGCAAATCGACAACTTATTGCCTAAAGAAAATATTAAAGCAAGACCCACTTTTCACTATCGACTCCCCAACACCAATTTCTGCGATGATAACTGGTCAATCTATAAGGAGTGGGATCGTTGGCTTAGCGTAGAAAAGTTAGCTAACCGACCAACGCTTATTCAAGAAATGACGGCATTATACCTAGATCACAGCAAACGTTTTTTTAACCGCAAACAAGACTGGATACAAGAAACTCAATGTTTTCTAAAAAAACTGGAAAAATAAAACCTATTGTCGTGATTACACACTCTGATCATCAGTCGTGGATCCAGCTATTTTTTATCAAACTGGCTATCTATCTGGCAGGTGGCTCACCCATTTTAATATCACCTACCGACAAAAACCCACCGAAAATATTCGATGCATTAGTTTTATATGGCGGTGTCGACATCCATCCAACCCGTTACCATAAGCAAGCCAAGTTAAATTATGATTATGACCAACCACGAGACGCCATGGAACTCAGCTATCTTGGTATCGCTAATAAAAAAAATTGTGCAGTTTTAGGGATTTGCCGGGGCGCTCAGTTAATGAATATCTACCACGGTGGCAATTTGCATATTGATATTTCCAAGGCCTATGAAAAAGCAATGTACCCTACCAACTTACTTGGCTACATTTTTTTTAGAAAAAAAATAAGTATTAGTGATAACAGTTTGCTGAAAAAAATCATTGGTAAAGATAATATAAAAATAAACAGCTTACATCGACAATGCATTGACTCAATCGGACACTCGCTTTCTGCAACTGCCTTCGAAGACAATGGGGTTATTCAATCAATTGAAGATAACAATAAACTTTTTTACCTTGGTGTTCAATTTCACCCGGAATTTTTGCTCTATAGAAAACGAATCAGGTGTATTTTTAATACACTTATTCAGGCTGCAAACAAAATGGATAAGCAGCCCTCTCACTAAAAGCCACTTCAACCATAAGGAG
>CAYXLV010000318.1:0-2738 GCA_964465995.1 uncultured Coxiellaceae bacterium
CTGCTCGAGGTCATATAATCAATACCATTAGCCTGGGCAATGGAATTTTCCAACGGCGTAGTAATAAAAGCAGCCATCGTTGCCGGATCAGCGCCGACAAAATTGGTATTAACGGTAATCACCGCACTTTTTAACGAAGGATATTGCTGAATAGGCAACAAACCAATCGAGCGCACCCCAAGCACTAAAATAAATGCGCTTAGCACAATGGCCATAATCGGACGCTTGATAAAGATGGCGGTAATATTCATACGCTGCTCTTACTGACCACTTTTAATAGTCACTAAACTATCATTCCTTAATTTCAACTGCCCTGACGTCACGACTAAATCATTCGTGCTGACACCCTTCGTCACTGCCACATTATCTCCCTGCACTTCGCCCGTGGAGACAAATTGTTGGCGTGCCTTCCAAACTGTTTTGTTGTTATATTTTTGTGATGTTTTACTCAAAATAAAAACCAATGAGCCATAAGGATTAAAAGCAATGGCAGAACGCGGTAATGTGGTGACCTTTTTAGAAATACCTGTTTTAATACTCACGTTAGTAAACATCCCAGGCAATAACACTTTTTGCGGATTAGGAATCGTTGCCTCCACTTCAACATTGCGAATCTCACTATCCACTTCTGGATTAATTGTTGTAATCTCACCCTGAAAGATTTTCCCCGGCTTAACATTCACAGTCATTGCAATGGTTTGACCTATATGAATGTTATTTAAATCCTGCTGCGGCAAATAAAAATCCACATAAATGGGATCTAAGGTTTGTAAACTAACAACACTATCGCCAGGGCGAAGATACTGCCCAGGGTATACTTGTGAAATACCAAGACGCCCAGAAAAAGGCGCTCGAATAATTTTTTTGGCAATTTCGGCTTCTTGTTGTGCGACTAAATCTTTGGTGCTTTGGTAACGCGCTTCTTCGGTATCTAATTTTTCACGGCTTACTGCTCCGAAGGCATACTGCTTCTTATCACGAAAATATGTAATCTTGGCAATTTGTGCATTTGATTTTAGTTCATTCAATTTTGCCACGTCCGGATCGGTATTTAATTTAACAAGCACTTGCCCTTTGGTCACATCCATACCCGAGTGAAAATTAACCTGGCGGATCATGCCACTGGTTTCGCTTGTCACATTGACACCTTTATAGGTTCGCAAACTTCCTACCGAGGTTAAGGTTTTCGTCCAAACCGTTGTCGCTGGTTTTGCGGCAGTAATCGTCACAATCGGATTAGCAATCTTTTTCACAATTTGCCCGACTTTGGTTTTCACAAATAATTTAAATGCAAATACCACGCCAAATAATAAGCCCACTAACAGCAACATGATCACCATGGCTTTTTTCATGACCGAGTTCCTTGTGGTTTGCGATGGGTCAACTGAGGTTGCGGCAAGTTAACCGCACTAATTGGATGATGCCACCAACCACCACCCAACACTTGAAATAACACCACGGTGTCGGAGTAACGCGCTGTCTGCGCTAAAATTCGATTTATTTTTGCCTTTAAATATTGTTCCTGCGCATTTAAAACACTTAAATAATCAGCACCACCAACGCGGTATTGTTGTTGCGTAATTGCTAAGGTTTTCTTTGCAGATACTTCAGCCGCCCTTTCCACTTGCAATGCTTTAGCATCAATATGAATCGCATTGAGCGCATCCGCTACTTCTTTAAAGGCTTCCAATACCGTTTCATGATAATGCGCAAACGCTTGCGCAGTAGCAGCCACCGCCGCACGCCTTGCCGCGACTAATGAAGCACCTCTAAAAATAGCCTGCACGATATCAGCACCATAGCTCCAAATTGAATTCGCCGGATTAAAAAAATTAGATAAGGTTTGTGCTACATAACCAAAGGTTCCAGAGATATTAATCTGTGGCAACATATTCGCCGTTTCCACACCAATTTGTGCGGTGGCTTCATGCAGTAACGCTTGCGCGGCTTGAATATCTGGACGCTGCTCAACTAACAATGACGGCACACTGAGTGGTAATTTTTGTGGTAAATGCAAGCGGTCTAATCGATAAGGCGCTGCACGATAATCACTGGGTAACTGACCAACTAGTATCGCCAAGGTATCTTGTGCAGTGCTTAAGTTTTTTATTAAGGGTGGCAACGTGGCTTGGGTTTGCGCTAACAAAGTGGCTTGTGCCAATACATTTTCTTCTGAAGCACCACCCACTTGCAGTTGTTTTTTCAGTATCGATAATACTTTACGTTGCGCTGCAATTAATTGTTGGGTGGCAGTGATTTGTGCTTGAAAAGAGGCAATATCAACAAAGCTGGTGGCAATATTTGCGGTTAATGATAAATAAGCGGCATACCATTCATACTGCGCATAATCGACTTTGGCTCGATAGGTTTCAACCAAACGTCGCTGGCCACCAAAAACATCTAAGATATAATTCGCTTGCAAAGTCGATGCATAAATTGAAAAAGTATTACTACCTGCAAATCCCGCAAACAAGCCAGAAATTTTGGCGCGCTCGCCAGACAAATCAAGACCGATAGATGGAAAGTAAGAAACACCAATCTGCGCACGCAATTCCTGCTTGGCTTGCTGAAGTGCTGCTTTAGCAGCAGCAAGGTTTGGGCTATTTTGAATGCCGGTTGCAATTAAATGATTCAATTGCTTGGAATGAAACAATGCCCACCAATCTTCAGGCACATCTAAACTTTTTATAAAATATTGTCTCTTGCCCGATGAACCAACACCTTGCACACTAACGGTG
>CAYXLV010000319.1:0-2689 GCA_964465995.1 uncultured Coxiellaceae bacterium
ATGTTGCTCAGTGTTTAAACCTTTCGTTTGTTCTAGCTTTAAGTCAAAAGAGGATTGATTTTGAGGAAATAGTAACCTTGTTAAATAGTACTTCATATCATTTGGATTTTGTCTAAAGAATCCAACTTGTAATTGTGGAGTATTTTCCAAATGCCAAACCACTCGTAGCTCTTTCTCCTTGAAATTGCTTGAAATAATCTTGCGTCCTATAGATATGCTTTGCACAAGCAGCTTACTGTTGATATCCCACACACGTACCATTCCATCCTTGCCACACAATGCTAATTGATCGTCACTTGATGACCAAGATAAGCTTACAGTTAGTATATTAAAGCTTTTTAACCTAATCTTTGGTTCTACTAAAATCAATGATGCCGCATCATAATTAGCTGTAAGTGTGGCGATGAGCTTAAGGCGATCAAACACACCCATTGGCGAGTTTTTTAGCTGAGCAAAAGTCCATAAATACACCTCGCTACCTGAAGATGTTAAAACGAGCCAATTTCCCGTTGGAGACCAGGCTGCTATGGGTCGATGATTATATGAAAAAGATTTAATGTTACCGCATAAAGCTAGTGGAGGCTGATTTTGCTGATCAAGGTCTTTCACAAACAGTGTACCATCAGAGATGTAGGCTATTTTATTGTCAGCTGGGGACCAAGATAAATTGGAGAGACCAGAATAATGATTTCCCTTGATAGTAATAGCAAGCTTTATATTGCTGCCTGAAACCATTTTTGGTTCTTCTAATAACTGATCAGTAGACCATATGAAAATTGCGTCAGAATTATTTATTAGCATCAGCCGATCACCACTTAGAGACCAAGAAATGATGTTGTTACCTATTGGCGCTAGTTCCATTGCATGTTTCATGCGCTCTTCGAATGGTTTATCAGATATATGTAAAAGCAGACCAGAATTCTTTTGTAAAGCAATTGGAGGGGGTATCACTGGCTGATTCATCAGCCAAACAAGTGCTTTATCATCTGAACTAACTGAGGCCAGTCGATTGCCGTCTGGAGACCAAGATACATTCAAAATTTTACTAGCATGCCCTTCTAGAATGGTTGGTTGATTTGTTGGCTGATTCACTGCCCATATGTATAACTTATCATCTGAGCTTACAGCTAGCCGGTCACCGGTTGGAGCCCACGACATACTTAAATTTTTTCCAGTATGTCCTTTTAAAACTAAAGGTGGTTTCACTGGCTGATCAATTTTCCAGACACATACTGTGCCATCATCGCTTCTCGAAGCTAATTGGTCGTTGCCTGGGGCCCATGCAATATTTCTAACCTTATTAGTGTGCCCATTTGTAATTACTGAAAATTGTTCAGGTAGATCAAGCTGCCATACATGCACTTTACCGAAAATGTCTGCTGAAGCTAATCGATCGCCGCTTGGGTGTAAATTCACCGCAAGGATCTTGGCTGCATGGCTGCCTATAAATATTGGCGATCGATCTGGATTATCAATTGCCAAGAGATATACCTTATTATCGGCTCCTGCCAAAATTAACCGACCATTATCTTGTGTCCAGGTTATGCTATGAGCCACGGCATGATTGTTTAATACTATTGTTGGTAACTGATTTGGCTGGCTCATATGCCATATACGCAGGGTGTTGTCACTACTTCCTGAAGCTAGTTTACTTCCATCTGTAGACCAAGATACGCTGACTACCAGATCGGTATGTCCTTCCAAAATTAATGGCGACTGTTTTGGTTGATCAACGGTCCAGATATGCACTGTCTTATCATAACTGCCGGATGCTAGCTTGCGACCATTCGAATGCCAAGCCAAGCTCGTAATTGTATGAGTGTGCCCCTCCAACATCTGGGGCAAGTTATCCAGCTGTTTTAAATTCCAAACTCGAACTACTTTGTCAAATCCTCCGGAAGCTAAATAATCACCTTCTGGTGTCATAGCTAAGCTTTCTATAGCGCCTTGATGTCCATTTAATGATCTCTTGTATCTGCCACTTGCTAAATCCCATAAGTAAATGGTTCCACCCTTACTGCTAGAGGCTAGCTGTGCGCTGTATCGGTGAGCAACCCCGCCGTCTGTAGCCAAACAAGTCAGTTCATCATTTTTTGTGCACCAGAGCTGATAGTGTTTTACTGTTCGGCTTACTAGAAAGCTTTCTTGATGAATAAAGTGAATTTTCCCCTTTTCTTCTCCAATCAATAGCCATTGCCCATCCCAGGTATAAGCAATTGCACGCACAGCAGAATCAAATTTCAGTTGGTCTTTGCCGCCCCAATTACAATCTGTTACGGTCGCTCCCGTTAAATCCGCACCAACCAGAAATGCTTTTCTGAAATTCACACGTGACAGATCAGCGCCACTAAAATCCGCTTGATGTAAAATTGCGCCTGACAAATCGGCTCCGGGTATTTTAATGCCTTGCCATGATTTTGAATTCAATGGTTGCTTTGCATAGTTTAATACCGTAAAGGCATTTGCTGCTGCGAATGCAATATGGGGTTGATTCTTTGAAGCTTCTACAACTTCGTAGAGTGTGTTTTTTAATTCTTCATCTTGCTGCGCGCGATCAGCGAGAAATTTCAAAAAACTGGGTTCTACAATTTCAGTGTTAAATGCATCATCTCGCAATTTTTTTAATTTTGGGGTGTCATTATTGTTATTGTTATTGTTATTGTTATTATTATTATTATTATTATTATTA
>CAYXLV010000320.1:0-2677 GCA_964465995.1 uncultured Coxiellaceae bacterium
ATATTATTTTTAAATTAGCCGCTGGATTACGTAAAATGCAGGCTTTGTTTTGTTGAAATTCAGCGCGCCAAGCTTCACAAAATTTAAAGCCTAATACTGTCTCAGTCGTGGTTTTAGTCAATACAGTGAGCGCTTGATAAAATTGATGGCGATTATTGGGATTATGATCGATTAATTCTCTCACCATATTTAAAGTGATTTGCTTGTTATGGCCATCTAAAGCGGTTAATACCAGCCACAAAAAAGCGTGTGCGCCTGGTGATAAGGTGGATCCAGAGGGTGTTTTTGAAATATGAATCGGGTTGTCGTTAAAGAAGTGAGTAAGACTTTGAGTAGTGGTTTGATGGGCGCTACGATTATCCGTTTTCATTTATTATCCTAATAACATTAACAGTTCACAAATTATAAGTTGGCAAACTGTTAAACTGCAAGTTAATGGGCCATAAAACAATTTAGGGAGCAAACACTGGGTTAATTGACAAACTTCGGCTAGAATACGCACTAAAAATACCACGGTGATTTTCAATTTTATGACAGATTCTTCAAACCACGCATTTTATTTACACCAAGCATTGGATTGCGCTTCACAACGGCGTGGGTTTTGCGCACCTAATCCGGCGGTAGGCGCAGTAGTCGTTAAAGATCAAAAAATTATTGCGACTGGCACTCATTGGGCTGCGGGCCATCCACATGCTGAAGTGGCTGCATTAAATAAAGTGGGTGATGCCGCAAAGGGTGCAATTTTATATGTCACGTTAGAGCCTTGTTGTCATTATGGTAAAACACCGCCTTGTACCGAACTTATTATGCAGCGTGGTATTAGCAAGGTTATTTATGCTTATCAAGATCCAAATCCGCAAGTCGCTGGGCTTGGTGCGCAGCAGTTGCAACAAGCGGGTATTGAGTGCGAATTTTTTTTCTTGCAGTCAGTGCATGATTTTTATCGGAGTTATCATTATTGGTGGCAGCATCATCAGCCATGGGTATGTGCAAAAATTGCTTTGAGTCAGGATGGTAAAATTGCCGGGCCTCATGGTGAGCCGGTTAAAATTACAGGCGCTGCATGTGATCGTTACACGCATCAATGCCGTTATCAAACCGATGCGATTTTAACAACTGCCACAACGGTGTTAAAAGATAATCCACAATTAAATGCACGTTATCATCAAACGGTAACGCCAAAACCCATTTACGTATTAGACAGTCAATTACGCACTCCACTAGATGCAAAAATTTTTCAAACCAGTCAGCAAGTGACGTTGTTTTATGATCAGGTTGTGGCTGCTGAGCGTATGCAAAGTTATTTTGCTCACAATGTGCGTTGTGTTGCTGTGCCAAGCAATAACTATGGATTGGATTTGCAGGCGGTATTGGCCGTGATCGGTGACGATGGCATGCATGATTTGTGGGTTGAAGCGGGCGGGCGCTGTTTTGAGTCATTGGTGCAGCAAAAGATAATCAATTCGGCTTTAATGTACATTTCACAACAAGCACTGGGCAACAATGCACAAGCTGCTTTTTCACCGACATTCGACCCCTTGCAAAGCGCTTCCTCCGCCGAATGGAGCATGCTAGGCGATGATAAAGTTTGGCACCTTACTTGGTCCTAGCCCTTACCTACGTCAAGTTATGTCATCCCGCGGCCATGACCGCGGGACCCATGAGCATGCTCTAGATTGCGCGATCGAGTCGCGCAATGACGGTAACTTGCAAGCCACGCAATGACAATAACTTGCAAGCCACACAATGACAGTAATCTCGAGCGACACAATGACGGTAACTCACTAATCTGTCGGCAAAGTCCAGTCCAGCCAGACCAGCCCTTGACGCCACCCTATGTAGCCCATAGACTTACCCCCAGATAATAACCTTCAGGGCGGGGCGCAATTCCCCACCGGCGGTAAGTTAAATGACAATTTAACAAGCCCGCGAGCGCTTTTTAGCTTGCTAAAAAGGTCAGCAGATCTGGTGCAAATCCAGAGCCGACGGTCATAGTCCGGATGAGAGAAGGGTGAATCAATCCGTCATCGCGCTCGCGATGATTTTATTGTGTCATGCCTCATCACCCCCTGAGTAAACGCGAGATAACTAATTTATGTTCTCAGGCATCGTTGATCATTGTGGCAAACTCATCACAATTAAAATGAAAGAGCAGCACGCAGTCTTAACCATTGCGACACAGTTTAGTGATTTTGTTTTAGGTGAAAGTATTGCAATTGATGGTATGTGTGTCACTGTCGTTGCCAGCACCGATCAACAATTCACTTGCGAAATTTCTCCGGAGTCTTTGGACTTAACCATTGCCAAACATTATCAAGTCGGACAAACCATTAATTGCGAACGCGCTTTGCGTTTACAAGATCGATTAGGTGGTCATGTGGTCACTGGTCATGTTGACCAAACCTTAATAGTCACCGACATTGCACCAGTTCAAGAATTTCAACAACTGACTTTCCAAGGTGATCTTAGTCAAACCCAGCGTTATTTAATTAAAAAAGGCAGCATTACTATCAATGGCGTGAGCTTAACGATCAATGAAGTCTTCGCACAAGGTTTTAAAGTGATGTTAATTCCACACACGTTAGCCAGCACGAATTTATCTGCGTTAAGCGTCGGTCAATCGGTTAATGTTGAATTCGACCAAATGGTCAAAGTGATTGCCCAACAAGTTTCACAG
>CAYXLV010000321.1:0-2677 GCA_964465995.1 uncultured Coxiellaceae bacterium
ATCTTTAACAATGGCATTACCCGTTGCCACATTCAAGCTCATCTCAATGCGTGCCTGACCAAATGCTTTTGAGTTCACAAGCTCACCAACTTGAGTCACTGATGAATAGCTAGTACCCAAACCAGCACCCGCTATCATGTTAAATGGAAATTGGTCTTTTGAATCACGCATGATAATGTCTTCCTTTGTTCAATTTTTCTTCTGATGAATCGGTTGTGTATAGCAAAATAGCGTATAAAACCGCTAAAATGCTGACAATAAATACGCCACTAGCCAGCAGCAATGCAAGATAATCATGACTGTCCGCTTTGATCTCAGGTGAATCTGCCTGCATTGTAAATAAGCCTAAGCCAGATGCAACGACACTTTTTACTACATGGCTTGTTAGCTCACACGTATTAGTTGATGCTGCGACTGACTGGCAATTAGGTGATTGAAAAAACTGAATGCCACTGGCTGGCAAAGTTGCATCAAAAACTTGGCAGGTTGTTGTTGTTAGATTATTTGCAGCCAAATCAAGCCAATTTAATTTGGTAGTTGGCTTACCGTGATCGGCCAAGTAACGTGCTTGGAAACGATTTTCATCTAGGCCGAGTTTATCGGCGTTTGGCACATTCACAGTTGCTTGTAAAAATGGGATCACTTGCTTGTTCTGCAAACCATTGCCTTTAAAACCAATAAACTCTATGTCAGTTCCAACAAAATGTTGGGTAAATTCTTTAAAGCCCTCCCCTTGACCAAGCGATGCATATTCGATGATGAGGGTTCGTAGCTGTGACTGTTCAATGCCCAAGCCGATGGATGCCAATAGCTGGCTAGTAAAATAATTTTGGCTCATGATTAGAGTCGTAAGATTGGATTCAATTAAACTTTGCCCAATGTGATGAGCAGATTTGTCTGAAATTTGGTTATTAGAGATATCCAGTAAAGTTAATGTCTTTGTTTCGTTGATAATATTTTGGGTCAGCTCATCACCCCAAGCGTTGCCAGCAACCCGTAAATACCGCAAGGTGCTATTTTTTATTTCTTGCATAAATGTTAGCCAGTTTGCGGTTGCAAAATGTGTGGCGTTACATAGGCTCAAACCTTGCAACGTCAGCTGATGCAGGAGTGACGCAGCATTTTCCAAGGCTAATGGGGTCAACGATATATTATCTGCAATCAATGTCTCCAAATGGCTACCGATTGTGTTAAATAGTGCGTTTAAAAAGCCTTCATCTTGAAAGGGATTATCTGAAATATCCCAATATGTCACTGCAGATTGGTTAACACAAAGAGCAAGCTGACTGACGTGATCATTGGTTAAAAATAGGTTGCGTGTACTCAACTTTTGGATGGTACTTTTGCTTAATTCTCCACAGAACATAGAAATATTTTGCAGTGGCAAACAATCATTATTGTCAATTGTTAAATCTTGGAGATTGGTTTGTTTTGACATAACAGCGTGCAGCCCATCATAAGTGAGCTGTGTATTCGCAATATGATACTGCTTAAGCGCTGGATGCTTTGTGATAATCGCTAAGGCGCCAATATCACCTATTGGATTGCCGTCTAGTGTAATGTTTTTAATACTATTACTGAGTTGTTGGCTAAGTTTTATTGCACCTATTGTGGAAATATCAATTTTTGACAAGATGAGGTCATTGATAATGAGTGGGGTTTGAAAAATCAGTGCCACGTTGGTATTGCCCAAGGGCTGCTGCGCAAAATTAAGCCTATTAATGTGCCGATTTTGTAAAAAATGATTCAAGTCTTGAAATCGATTGTCAGTAATGAAAAAAGTTTGCTGCGTTGGCGTAGAAAAATCAAAGCTTTCTAAATCCGTTTGGGGGATTAGCATATCTAAAAATTGTTTAAATTCAGATACATTCCACTGCTGCCAATTTTGATGAGTAAAGTCCAAATGCTTTATCGTCCCTGTTTTTACCAAGCTGGCCAGATTATCCAATATAAAACTGCGCGAGTCATTACTTAGTAATTTGTCAAAGCATTGCTGGGTTGAAAATTTATCGCGGTCCATCATGTTAGGATAGTTACAGGCCACACATCGATGTTCCCCATAATATTTTAGTAACACCCAGTGTTTATTTTTACTGTGGCAATCTTTTTCATTCGCATAAAAAATTGCAGTCTCAATGATCTTTAATATTGGTAACCAGGCATAACGTGCTGTGATGTATAACCATATAGAAGAATTAATGGTAAAAACACCATTTACAATTTTTGGTGTGGCAAAGCCATGTGACCATTTTAAGTAGGGAAAATATAGATAGAGCAATAGCGCTAGTGGATTTGATCCAAGCTTTGGTTGTGGATGCGCTTTTGGAAGCTCGACTAAGCCCTTGTTAGCATGAATTGAAAACAGTAATTGGTGGGCTAGAAAACTATTTGGGGTATTTTTTTTAGCAATTGCATAAAAATAATTTAGCATTTGGTCTGTGGTCGATGTAGCACTAGCAGTATCACAATATGAAAGGAGCAACGCTGCTCGGTATAAAGCGTGGTGTTGCTCGGAAAATGGCGACATAACTGTTAGCAGTGTGTGCAAACTATTATCTGCCTCCGCTATATTTTTTAGCGCATCACAAAGATTATCGAGAGAAATATTTTTGCTTTTATGTTGGCGGTCCGCCAAAAAATACCAAGCCATGCTAAATGCAACTGGTGCCAATAGCAG
>CAYXLV010000322.1:0-2676 GCA_964465995.1 uncultured Coxiellaceae bacterium
CTGTAATTTCATGATGTTCGGAAACGAGATTTTCTGCCAATGAACCGCCAACTTGACCGGCGCCAAGAATAATAATTTTCATTGATCAGTGAGTCCTTTTGAGATTAAAAAAAAATGCCCACGGCTTTTTGAGCCGTGGGCATTTTATGCTGTTCTACATGTTAAGATCAATTAATTTATAGCCACCTTTGACTCGACGCTTCTCACGATCCACACACTTGATGGCATGTTTCATTGCAGCGCGACATTGATAACTGTATTTCCACTCGCCTTTGTTATTGTTTGCAATCCATTGTACTTGCTTCACACGATCTCGCTTCATTAACAGTTTCAAATAACAACCTTTGGTAAAAATATAGTGATGCTCTCCAGATACTTTAACGCCATTTTTATGCACAAATTGTTTAACTTTATGACCTCGGTAATAATAAGTCCATAATGTACCATTATGAACTTTGCGAATGCTATGTGGCTTACCAAGACAACGTTTAATCACCACATCATTAACACTTTCCAGCGTGCCAAATAGTGTTTTTGTAGTAACCATAAAAGCCGCTGTACATCCGCCTAGCGCGATTGCCGCTCCAACTAAAGTGACCAGTTTTGATTTTTGCATTGTTTCCTTCCTGTTTAAATTAATCCATTTTACTGAGACTGGAGAGTCTTGATCGGATCCAAACGCGACGCACGTAACGCCGGATAAAACCCTGACAACATCCCTACCAACACCGATACTACAAACCCCAATAATGGCGGCAAGACGTAAAGTTCGAATTGCCATTTTGTTACCAAAGCTAAAATATACGAAACCCCAATGCCGGTTATTATACCCAGTAAGCCGCCAAATGTCGTCAGAATAACTGACTCAATCAGAAACATTTTGAGTATGTCAGAACGCATAGCACCAATCGCCATGCGAATCCCAATTTCACGTCGCCGCTCTACCACAGACACCAACATAATATTCATTACACCAATACCACCCACCAGCAATGAAATACCACCGATAGCACCTAACAACCAAGTAAACGTGGCGCGCTGTTTACCAACGATACTAATAATTTGCTCCGGATTACGAAAACTAACTTGTTTATTTGGAAAAAGAGATTGCATCTTAGCCGTTAAATCTGCCTGCGTTTGTTGAATATTTGGTTTTTGCACTAAGCGAAATAAAATATTATTAATTGCAGCATCTTTACTCAGCAAGTAGGAAGTGCGCAAAGGAATAATGACGCCGTTGTTAATATCCGCAAAAATAAATAAATTGGGTTTCCAAGGTTTAACCACCCCAATAATTGTAAACAAATGATCACCCAATTGAATTTGATTATACATTGGCTCTTTGCCATAGGAGCGAATCTTTTTCGCTAGCTTGCTGCCAATAACACAATAAAAACTTTGCTTATCCAACAAACTGACAAAGCGGCCGCGCTTAACTGCAATTTTTGCAATATCCGCTAATGATTGATCTGCACCTAAAATCTCACCACTTAAACTATTGCCATCAAAATACATATTTTTAAACAAAGTAATATAAGGCGCTGCGCGAACAATTTGATCACTACTCGCAATGATTGCCCGCATATTACTCAACATTATTTCACTTTTTTGCGCACCGCCACTTTGCCCTTGCCCATCTTGCACACTCATTGCCAATAAATTTGTGCCTAATTCTTTAAATTGTGCAAGCGCATGCGATGTTGCTAATTGACTCGAAGAAATTAATGCAACCACCGAACCCGTACCAACCAACACACCCAAAATTGCTAAAAACGATCGCAATTTAGAAGTGAATAAGTTAATCACGGCTTCTTTAACATGTGTCCAAAAATCCATTAACGCATTTTTCCTCTACTGTGGTTTGCCATCACGTTCAATAAGACCATCACGCACTTCAATCACTCGCTCGCATTGTGCTGCAACTTCAGGATCGTGGGTCACAATAATAACGGTCGTTCCTTCCGCTTGATGAATTAATAATTCCATCACTTCATGACTGGTTTTACTATCCAAAGCACCCGTTGGCTCATCGGCCAAAATAATTTCTGGTTCATTAATTAACGCTCTAGCAATCGCCACCCGTTGCTGCTGCCCACCAGATAATTCAGTCGGCCGATGCGATGCATATTTCGCCATACCCACTTTATCCAACAGTGACATGCATTTTTTCTTCACTACATTCATATTAGTTTCACGCGCATAATAAAGCGGCAAACCAACATTTTGCACCGCATTTAAACGCGGCAATAAAAAAAACTGCTGAAAAATAAAACCAATTTTGCGATTACGCACTTTTGCTTGCTCATTCGGCGTAAGATGCGATGTTGGCTCACCGCCCAATACATATTCACCCGTCGACGGTTTATCCAACAAACCAATTAAATTCATCGTTGTCGTTTTACCAGAACCTGAAGGACCAATAATGGCAACCAGCTCACCTTTGCTGATATTAAAACTAACTCCCTTTAAGGCTTCGTATTTATTCGCCCCCATTAGGTAAGTTTTTGTGACATCCTTAAATTCAATCATTACTGCATTCCATTATTCAGGCACAACCACTTTGTCACCAGGCTTCACCCCCATTTCAATAGCCACCTCACCTTGCGGTGTTGTCATGCCCGTTTGCACAGATACCTGTTTCTTTTGTCCGGTTTTCGTCAATAGCGTTACCGTGGA
>CAYXLV010000323.1:0-2672 GCA_964465995.1 uncultured Coxiellaceae bacterium
ATAAGCAACCGGCAAACCATGCAATGTCGACTGCTGACTGATACTTTTGATTAGGTTGCCACGTTTTTCAATACTACTCCTTATCTATCAATTAAGATCAGGCTGAGGGAGTAAATCGAAGTCGTTAGTCTGTGAGTCTTTTTCTTCATTGTTTGGTTTGTTTATAAAAGTATTGGGATTTGTCGTTACTGAGGGCGGTGAGCTTGGTTGGTCTTGTGTGGTATCTTTTGGTTGGCTTGCTGCGCTGCGTTTTTGTGTGCTGATCGCATTATTATTATTGGACTGCGGCTGAGGAAGCTGTTCGGCTTTAGCTTTAGCGCTGATCAGTACCCTATATTCTTGTAATTGATTATTCACTAAGCATAGTGTTGTACCTAAATGACGCGCCTCATCGCTTTTTTGATCTTGGGTATAGGTTGTCAAGATCTGCATTAGACTGGAGAAGCTATTGGCGATATCTAAAGATCTGCTAGCACTGAGTGTTATGCTATTGATATGCACCTGGGTTAAATAGTGGCTAAAGATTAATATGCGCTTGTAGTGGCACTCAAATTGCTGATTAGCAGATGGATTCGCTAAAAATGTCGCCGATGATGATGCTCTATTTTTTTCAAGCCAATCAACTAGGTAATCAAATGCAGCAATCATGCAGCCAATCATTGCGTGGAAAGTGTCTTTTTTTAGGTCTGGTAGGCTAAAAGAATCACTGAGGGATGGTGGGCTTTTTCGATTGGGTTCTTTAATATCTTCATCACTTTTTTTACGTGGTACACCAATAAAACTCCCTAGTGTTGAAGAAAACCGGTTATTTGTTTTATAAGAAGTTCGCTTTTTGCTGAGCTTTTCTTTTATTACATTATCATAAATGATTGCAATGACATCTTTCGATAATTCCTCTATTAGAATCTCAACAATATTTTTAATATAGTCGTCTTGTTTCGCCTTTATTTTCGCTAAAATAAAACCACCGACATCAGACTTAGAATCATTCACAAGCGCAATTAGGATTTTGTTATCCATTGCCTTTTTAAGCTCAGCAATAATATCAAGTGAATTTTTGTTAAATGCTTTGTATAGCAATGATGGCTCTTTATTATCAGCGTTTGTTAAAAACTTATCGAGCATATCAAAATTTTGTTTCTGGATTTCTGCAATAAAGGGCTTAATAATCTTAGTAGCGCTTTTTTCAATAATAATATCTAGTAAATTTTTGACCGTATTTTTGTTAATACGCAAACCGCATTCTAATAAATATTCAAAAGCGTCTACTGCATCATAGGCACAAATCTTATTTAGCAACAGGCCACCTGTAGAAGTTGGGCGCGTCATAAATGCATTAATTAATAAACCCGCTGAGTGCATTTCATTTAACATAGCTAATAAGCTTTTATCCTGCTGTGTTGTCAACCAATTCAAATGATCAATTAATTTATCATGGATAAAAATTGCTGGAAGCTCACGCTTTTGGAGTACATCAGAAAAAATACTTTGATATCGTGTTAACAGGTTGATTAAATCGACATCATCATTTTCACGATGCTCGGCGGGATTTTCAAGAAAGGCGTCTCGATAATTGTTTAAGCCAACCAACCTGGCAAGCTTATGCAAACCCTGGAACTCTTCTTGCTTTTTTTCTGGGTCAAATAAAAATTTTGACTTAGATCCTTTTTTATATATAACTGTTGGGATGTAGACACTCTCATAGCCTACTAGGTTTGCGTTGCGTATAATTACTTTTGAGTCGTCAATTGCAATAGATTCTTCAGGTTTTATTACTATGCTGTAGGGCTGTAGTTTTTCGTTAATTTTATCGAGCAGTAATTTATAATAGTAATTCTTGCCGCCAACTAAGCGGTTTCTTTCATCGCTAGTGGAAGGGTTTATGTTAGGGTTTTTATTTTGAAAATCGTCGTGGATTTTTTCTTCAGCTTCTACGATATCATCATTTCGGATAATGATAAAATCTTTGTCAATATTAACTTGGTGAAATAATTTTAAATACATTTGAATCGAAGAAGTACTTGCACCACCGTTTTGTGCAGTTAGGCCTTCGCCACCATAATGCTTATCGTAATCTTGGTTGCGGTTAGTGGTGATACAAATAATCATGCCTGTTTTGTAAGCGAATTCAATGATGCAAAGTAAAAAGTTGCTGCCTTTGATTGCGGCGTCTGATTCTCGGTAATTTTGTAAGTCTAAAAATGTGTCATCTACGTCGATCATTAAGAGTTTATGTTTTCGGTTTTTGAGAATTGACTGGGTCTCTTGAGAGAGTTTTTGAGGTGGGTTTAAGAAGTTTGTTATGGCTGGGGAGGTGGTGTTTTCGTTTGCGTGTTTTGTATCAGTGAAAAGCTTCATGGCAAATCCTTGTCTTTATTTCCTTGAGGGATTATTAAACTGAGACAATTGATGGAAGTCAACAATTTCTGGGGGGAAAATTCTTAAGTGGGAATTAAATTTTTTTGGTGTATGGGCTGGGGAAATAAATGGGCATATCCCTCATATTAAATTCACACCGCAGTGGATATTGTTAGGCAACCTCACTGGCGTTCGTGGCTCAGTTTTCATGCACTGGCAGAAGGCCGCAACATTTGATCCACGAACGCCAGTAAGAGGTTGTCCGATAATACAAGCTTCATTTTTAAATTAATATGCAACACTTAACCAGCTAA
>CAYXLV010000324.1:0-2657 GCA_964465995.1 uncultured Coxiellaceae bacterium
CTTTAAAGGCATATACGAATTTTTCAGTGCTGGCGGTGATGAGCTTAAGCTTGAGATTTCTGTGAACACCTGGGGTGAGGAGGGTAATTCAGTTTTTGGTTTTATTATGGTGGTGCATGATATCACTGAAAAAACCTTCATGGATAAACGCCTAAAGTATTTGTCAACCTACGATGCGCTGACTGCATTAATGAACCGGCATGCTTTTGTCGATGCTTTGCAAGAAAGTATTAAAAGAGCAGAAAATGAAAATTATGAATTAGCTGTGTTGTATTTAGATCTTGATAAATTCAAATTGATTAATGACCAGTTGGGGCATGCGACCGGAGATAGATTGCTAAAAGCATTTGCAAAACGCATTTTAAATACAACTCGTGATAATGATATTGTTGCGCGCCTTGGGGGAGATGAGTTTGCAATTATTTTGCCGAATCTAAAGGCGGTTGAACAGGCTGGCGCTATTGCTGAACACATTCTTGATGAAACATCTAAGCCTTATCAGCTTGATGTGCATACTGTCCCCATTCAAGTCAGTATTGGAATTGCGATGTATCGATACGCGACCTCTGATCCAGCTAAATTAATTGAGTCTGCTGATATGGCTATGTACAAATCCAAAAATGCGGGTGGCGGGCGCTACTCTTATTTTTCGCCGCAGCTTGAAAAAGAAAATCAACAACGCATTATTATTGAAAAAAGTTTAGATGATGCCCTAGAAAATGAGCAGTTTTACCTTGTTTTTCAGCCAAAATATAAGCTGCCCTCGCTTGAGTTGATGGGTGCTGAGATTTTGCTGCGTTGGGAGCACCCGGTTTTAGGCCTAGTGTCGCCAAGTGTATTTATTCCCATTGCTGAGCGTGTCCAAAAAATTCATATCATTGCACAGTGGGTTTTAAAGAAGGCAATTCAGCAAGTGAATAAATGGCGACAAGAAAAAATATTAACCAAAAAAATCAGCTTTGCAATCAATTTGTCGGTGCCTGAATTGGTGAGGAAAGACACTGTTGATGTGATTAAAAGTGCATTTAACAATGAAAAAGATTTGATGGAATATTTTGAGTTTGAGGTAACAGAAACTTCTATGATGGAGAGAATGCATCAAGCAATTACTGTATTGGATGCATTGTATCAACTGGGGTTCAATATTTATGTGGACGATTTTGGTACGGGTTATTCTTCTCTGAATTATTTAGCTAAGTTACCAATTACGGGTCTCAAAGTTGATCGAGCATTTATTCATGAGATCAATGAAGAAAATAATGATTCGCTAATATTGAAATCGATTATTAACTTGGGCGTGAGTCTTGGTTTGGATGTGGTCGCTGAGGGTGTTGAAACCAAACAGCAGCTTGATTTTGTAATTGCGCATCAATGTAGTCAGGTGCAAGGTTATTTTTTTAATCCCGGTTTAAAAGCCGAAGAAATGAAAAAGTTATTAATTAATCATGGAGAGAAATAATGGGTCATATGCAAAAGCTTAGGCAAACTGATGATGCGCCAGTTATTATTGTTGATAATGAAGGGATGGTGATTTTTATTAATCAAAAATTTACCGAAGTGTATGGGTGGCAAGAGGCTGATTTGTTGGGTAATTCCATGTTAAAAATTATTCCTAAAAATTTACATGATGCTCACAATCTTGGTTTTTCCAGATTTCTATTAACAGAAAAAACAAAAATTTTAGAAACCTCGCTTGATCTGCCGGCGTTAAAGAGTGATAACACTGAGGTAATTTCAACTCACTGCATTTATGCAGAAAAAGTTGATGATAACTGGCAGTTCGGAGCAACCATGCATCTGAAAGAGGGTTAAGGCGTGTCTGATTCAAAGAAGGCTCAGCTTAGGGAAACATTAGCGCATTTAGATCTGGCGTTTGATGCAGTTGGCTATCCCATTATTTTCTTAGATGATCAGCAAAAAATTGTTTGGTGTAATGATTGCTTTGCGTCAAGTCTAGGCACATTGCCGCTGGCCATTTCTGGTAAAGCTTTTAGTGATGTCATATCACTCTATCAAAATGGAGAATTGCTGCCAGCATTTAACGAGCAAATTTTGCAAATTTTAGAAGCACGAGGGCGAGTGAGATGTTCTTGTGAGCTTAAATTGAAGGACGATTTTGTTCCAGCAGAGGTGGTAATAAAATCGCTGCAACCAAAAGCAGAGGGCGGCAATATTTGCTTTGTTGTAACGATACGATGGTTAGACAAACCGAATACAGGTAGCGTTATATCTGATGTCAAATATCAAAAAATATTCACTATGCAGCAGCAGCTGGCAGTTAGCTATTTAGAAGATTTGGTGGCAAAAGAGCAATCAACGACTTTTTCTATTTATTTGCTATCAATTTCTGTTAATGGTGAGGTCACACGATCGGTTGGTCAGCAAATAAGTAAAGAAGTATTTGTGCGTATTCGACAAGAAATGATTTATAAAGGTGATATATATTTGGTTGCGTTAGGGTATTGTATCTTGGTTTATCATAATGAAAGTGCAGCCACTGAAAATGAGTGTCTAGAAAATAAATTAGCAAAAGAGTATTCAACTTCATATAAAGTCAATGGGGAGAAATTTGCGGTAACGGTGAATGTCCTAAAAACAGGCAGTTCATCCCAGCACAAATCCCCTGCTGACTATGTTAGTGATTGCATGGTTATCAT
>CAYXLV010000325.1:0-2649 GCA_964465995.1 uncultured Coxiellaceae bacterium
GATATATCAGCTGACTATTTAATTCTAGGGAGTGATCATAAACTGTATACTCTGCATCTGGATAAATCCAATATTGCAAAGTCTGAACTACGCGAATTAGCATTTAATTTAGATGAGGGTGACCGTGTTAGCTATATTAAATTACCAGACAATACATCTGGCACTTATGCTATGGTAAGTCACAAAAAAAATCTTTACCTATTCAATGATGAAGTTTTGAATGGTGAGTATGACTATAGCAAAGACGAACTCCAACTCAAAAGCCCTGTTAAAATAAATTTGGATTTTTTAGAAGCGGGTAGTTACATAATTGATGTGCTCCCTGGTGTAAAGAAATCAGATCTACTCATCGCCACTAGTGACGGTAAATTTTATTACAACCCACTTTATGCGACGAAGACAATCCCCTACAACAATTGGAATGAAAAGCCAAACAGCGGGTTTGTAGAACTCGAATTCGACGGGCTTGATCTTGCTCTTTCTAAAAATAATCACAAACAAGCAGTTAATGATTCACTCAGTTCTAGTGTAAATAAAGGCGAGAACCTTTCACCTAACTCTGAGCCAAATAAAGCATCAGAGGATTTAAAGTCGCAAAATGTTCCGCTTCAATCAGCCCAACCAGTTAATGACTCACCCAGTTCTAGTGTAAATGAAGACGAGAACCTTTTAGCTAACCCTGAGCCAAATAAAACACCAGAGGATTCAAAGCCGCTGAATACTCTGCCTCAATCAGCCCAAGAAGCTAATGAGTCATCCAACTCTAATGAGAGTGAAGATGAAAACTTTTCAAATAGCTCTAAGCTAAATAAGGTTGAAAATGACTCAACGCCACAAAACCCACCACCTCTATCAGACCAAGAAGTTAATAATTCATCCAGTTCTACTAGTTTGAATCAAGAAGAAAGCCCTTTAGATAGTACTAAGTCAAATACGGAGGAAAAGAATTTAAAGCCTAAAAATAATCGATCAGCTCAATCAAACCAGCCTTATAATAATTTCCCAAGCTCTAATTTGGACTGTAACGAGTCAGCCTATAAAGAAGTGGCTCGGTTACAACCTGAGGAGCGCATATCACTAGATGGAGCAAAACTACTCTTGCAAGACTACACCAAAAATAACTCTGGCATAAAACGTTTTCTTTTCGGTCATTGGAATAGGCATCATACTGGTGAAGTATCAGAAATAATCAACAAAATTTCCAATGACATAACAACAGTGAAAGACCTTATAAAGGAGCTTAAAACAGTTAAACTTGAAAACTTGGATGGTAGCCTTGCAAGACGCATAAAATTTATTGAAAAATATGCCCCTCTTGAGGAAGACTTAACACTGAATGAAAAAAAAGATTTTAAAAAATAGCTTGAGTGACTACCTCAAGAAAAGAATCCAAGCTGAAGTGCAAGCTTAGGGTAGACTACTCTCACTGAGCGAAATAAACCTTACCCATAAGTTATTTAAATTTATTTTCTTATGGGTTTAGCTTCTTTAGTATTATGTATCAACCTAAAATCGAAGCTTTTATTATTGGGCAACCTCTCACTGGCGTTCGTGGCTCCGTTTTCATGCATTGGCAGAAGGCTTTGATATCTGAGGCGAAATAAGCTCTACCAATAAGTTAAGAAGGTAAGTTTGAAATTATTTTTTTGTGGGTTTAGCTTCTTCAATGTTGCATATTAATTTTAAAACGAAGCTTTTATTACTGGGCAACCTCTCACTGGCGTTTGTGGCTCAGTTGTCACAGTCTTCTGCCAATGCATGAAAACGGAGCCACGAACGCCAGTGAGAGGTTGCCTAATAATATTAGCTGCGGTGTGAGTGTAATGTGAGGGATATGGCCATTTTTTTTATGCGAGATATAGCTTTTAGCAGTAAAAATAAAATTTGTGGATAATGATTATCGCGCAATCTAGAAATTGTTTATCGATCTCTTGAGTAAATTACAAACTGACGTTGGCGATTATTGAGATGGCTTTTCAAAACTGTAGTAATTTAAAAAATCATACAGTGTTTCTCGATCTTGCATACTCGCTAGGACATCTTTTTGGGTGCCTTGTTGACGCACAGTTTGGTAAACATTCAATGCGGCAGCATTCATTGCTCTGGTTGCGCTGAATGGATAAAGCACCATACTGACGCCGGCGCTGGCTAACTCATCTACGGTAAATAATGGTGTTTTTCCAAATTCGGTAATGTTCGCTAGGATAGGCACTTTTAACTGTTGACTGAATTGCTGGTATTGCGCTAACTCCGTTACGGCTTCGGCAAAAATAGCATCTGCGCCTGCATCGATATATGCCTGACTGCGTTCAAGTGCTGATTCAATGCCTTCGCTGGCAATCGCATCGGTACGCGCAATAATAAAAAAATCTGGATCCGTTTTTGCCGCCACCGCCGCTTTTATTCGTGCCACCATCTCTGCTGGGCTTACTAATTTTTTATCCGGGCGATGGCCGCAACGTTTAGCAGCCACTTGATCTTCCATATGCGCGGCTGCCACACCTGCTTTAATCATTTGCGTCACGGTTCGTGCAACCGCCAGTTCATCACCCCAACATGTATCAATATCAACTAATAACGGCGCATCACAAGCTCTGGTAATTCGCCATACATCCGCTAATACATTTTATAAACTTTTAATGCCCAAAT
>CAYXLV010000326.1:0-2648 GCA_964465995.1 uncultured Coxiellaceae bacterium
CAATTTGTAATGATAGCTGAGTATTTTCCAGTCTTAGTTTTTATCGGTATCGGTGTCTTCATCGGTATGGCTGGCCTGATCATAGGCTCTATTCTCGGACCACGCAAACCTGACAAAGCGAAACTCTCTCCCTACGAATGCGGCTTTGATGCCTTTGAAGATGCCCGTATTCCTTTCGATGTCCGTTTTTATTTAGTCGCCATTTTATTCATTATTTTTGATCTAGAAACTGCTTTTCTCTTCCCATGGGCCGTCGTGTTACGCAAAATCGGCTGGCTGGGATTTAGCGCAATGATGATTTTTTTAGCCATTTTAGTCGTGGGTTTTGTTTACGAGTGGAAAAAAGGCGCATTGGAGTGGGAATGATATGAGTGCACAAATCTTACAAAAAGAAGGTTTTCTTCTCACCTCGCTGGATAAACTCACCAGCTGGGCTCGCGGTGGTTCGCTTTGGCCAATGACATTTGGTCTAGCATGTTGTGCTGTTGAAATGATGCAATGTGCTGCAGCACGTTATGATATTGATCGCTTCGGTTTATTATTTCGTCCCAGCCCACGCCAATCTGACGTCATGATTGTCGCAGGCACTTTATGTAATAAAATGGCGCCCGCTTTGCGCAAAGTTTACGATCAAATGGCCGAACCACGTTGGGTGATTTCCATGGGTTCATGCGCCAACGGTGGCGGTTATTATCATTATGCCTATTCCGTAGTCCGCGGCTGTGATCGCATTGTTCCTGTTGATGTTTACGTACCCGGTTGTCCTCCAACAGCAGAAGCCTTGTTGTACGGCATTATCCAACTTCAAAACAAAATTAAGAAAAAAGGCGTGATTAATCGCGAATAAAATTATGGAAGTGCAAAAACTACTCGACAAAGTGAATACTCAGCTTGGTGATATTGCCGAGCATATCGAGCTCAACGATATGGTCACCGTTGAACTATCACCCCAACACCTTTTGCAAGCCGCAAAAATCTTGCGCGACACCGACGACTTGTTATTTGAAATTTTACTCGATATTTGTGGCGTCGATTACTCTGATTACGGTCTGACACATTGGCGCACTGAAGAAGCCACCGCCTCTGGATTTTCACGCGGCGTTAGTACTGAAAAAGAACGCGTTATCCCATGGCACAAACCACGCTTCGCCACTGTCTATCACTTACTTTCCGTCACTCACAACCACCGCATCCGTCTCAAAGTTTACTTACCAGAAGAACCCAGCCTCCCATCAGTCAAAGACATCTGGGCAGCTGCCGATTGGTACGAGCGCGAAGCTTTCGATTTATTTGGTATCGTCTTTGAAGGCCACCCTGATTTACGCCGTCTCTTAACCGACTACGGTTTTCGCGGCCATCCTTTCCGCAAAGATTTTCCATTAATCGGTGAAGTAGAAATGCGCTACGATGCCACACAAAAACGCTGCATCTATGAGCCTGTGAGTATTCAAGAACGCGTCCTAGTACCCAAAGTCATCCGCAAAGATAATCGATATTTATCCGTCGACAACGAAGAAGGGGATCCTTATGCCCGAGGTGCGTAATTACACCTTAAATTTCGGCCCACAGCATCCAGCAGCACACGGTGTTTTGCGTTTAATCATGGAATGCGATGGTGAGGTCATTCAAAACATCGATCCACATATTGGCTTATTACACCGCGCCACTGAAAAACTCGCTGAAAGCAAACCATTCAACCAAAGCATTGGTTACATGGATCGCCTCGACTACGTTTCGATGATGTGTAACGAACATGCTTACGTCATGGCAATTGAAAAATTATTAGGGGTTGCACCACCGGTGCGCGCCCAATACATCCGCGTCATGTTCGACGAAATCACCCGCATCCTAAATCATCTTTTATGGCTAGGCGCACACGCTCTGGATGTTGGTGCGATGACCGTTTTCTTATACTGCTTTCGAGAACGCGAAGACCTAATGGATTGCTACGAAGCGGTATCAGGCACGCGCATGCATGCCACCTATTATCGCCCCGGCGGTGTCTACCGCGATTTACCCACAGAAATGCCCAAATACAAAGAATCACGCTGGCACAATAAACAAGACATCAAACACATGAACGCCAACCGTGAAGGTTCATTACTCGATTTTATTTGGGACTTCACCGAACGCTTCCCCAAACTGATCGACGAATACGAAACCCTACTCACCGACAACCGTATCTGGAAACAACGCACCGTCGGCATCGGCGTGGTTTCTCCAGAAAGAGCCTTACAACTTGGCTTTACCGGCCCCATGCTGCGCGGTTCCGGCATCGAATGGGATTTACGCAAAAAACAACCTTACGAAGTTTACGACCAACTAAAATTCGACGTACCGGTTGGTACTGCAGGCGATTGCTACGATCGCTATCTAGTGCGCGTAGAAGAAATGCGCCAATCCACCAAAATCATCCGCCAATGCGTCGACTGGCTGCGCAAAAATAAAGGTCCAGTCATGATCGACGACTACAAAATTGCACCACCACCACGTGAAGTGATGAAAGAAGATATGGAAGGTTTAATCCACCATTTCAAACTCTTCACCGAAGGTTACTGCGTGCCTGCCGGCGAAGCTTATGCTGCCGTTGAACAACCCAAAGGTGAGTTTGGTATTTACATTATTTCTGATGGCGCCAACAAACCGTA
>CAYXLV010000327.1:0-2626 GCA_964465995.1 uncultured Coxiellaceae bacterium
GTGCGACATAAAACTAGAAAACTCTTCCTACTGAGGCGACGCATAACTAACTCCCTTTAGCATTCCAACTATGATACCTCGTGACTCCATCATCGAACAAGGATAATTCTATGCTATACTCGCCGCTCTTTAAATTGAATCGATCCAGAGGGGCTATGACGGCAAATATTCTTGATGGGCGCGCGGTAGCCGCGAAAGTGAAAGCCGCAATTAGTGCGAAAGTTGCACAGCGACAAGCAAGTGGCTTACGGGTACCGGGTTTGGATGTCATTTTGGTGGGAGAGGATCCTGCTTCAGCAACCTATGTGAGTCATAAAAAAAGAGCTTGTGATGCAGTGGGTATTCGCTCTCATGTGCATCAGTTACCTAACGATGTTAGCGCCAACGAAATTGCCGATTTAATCGACCAGCTTAATGCCTCTCAAGATACTCATGGAATTTTATTACAGTTACCATTACCTGAACCACTGCAAGCAGTTGGTTTGCTTGAACGTATTCATCCACAAAAAGATGTTGATGGATTTCATCCTTATAACCTTGGGCGTTTGGCGCAACGTCGACCACTATTAAGGCCTTGCACACCGCTGGGTGTGATGACTTTGCTTAAAGAAACTGGCGAAAATATTGCGGGTGCAAATGCAGTGATTGTTGGTGCATCCAATATTGTTGGGCGACCGATGGCGTTGGAGCTGTTGTTGGCTAAATGTTCGGTGACCGTGACACATCGATTTACTAAAGATCTTGCGCTGCATATTCGGCATGCCGATATTATTGTGGTGGCTATTGGCAAACGTGGGATTGTGAAAAGTGAGTGGATTAAACCTGGTGCCATTGTAATTGATGTTGGTTTTAATCGATTGGATGATGGCAAAATTTGCGGTGATATTGATTTTGATACTGCGCGCCAAGTGGCTGGGTGGATTACTCCCGTACCAGGTGGTGTAGGACAAATGACGGTAGCCACTTTGTTGGAAAATACGTTGCTGTGTGCGGAATTATTGGATGGTGCCATTGAGGAAGCGGCGGATTATCGTTTTATGGGTGAACAATATTAGATGCTTTATTGAATCACTGCGATGGCAGCGGTAACAAACAATGTTTTGATTTTGTTTGTTACCTTGCCACACTACGCTGAGTTTACTGAGGTAGCTCCGTTAATAAGTCATTTAACTCTTTCACAAAGCTCGCCGGATCTTCGAGCTGCTCACCTTCTGCTAACAGTGCCTGATTCAACAGTATGGTTGACCATTTTAATAAACGGTCTTTGTTTGAAATCATTTTTAGTTTTAGCAAGATTGGGTGCTCTGGGTTGAGCTCTAGGATGGGCTGTGATTCATTAAATGATTGACCTGCAGCTTTAAGCATGCGCTGCATGTGTCCGGTCATTTCATTTTCATCAAATACCACACAAGAGGGTGAGTCAGTTAAACGGTGCGTGATGCGAACGTCTTTAACGCGTTTGTCCAAGACGTCTTTAATTTGTTTCACTACATCGTCAAAGTCTTTTTCGACTTGCTTTTGTTTTTCTTTGGTTTGTTCATCTTCAAAGTCGCTTAAGTCAACTTTTCCTTGTGAAATAGATTGCAGTGGTTTGCCTTCAAATTCACGCAGGTGACCCGTTAGCCATTCGTCAATGCGATCGTGCATGAGGATCACTTCGATGCCTTTTTTCTTGAAGACTTCTAGGAGTGGGCTATTTTTTGCTGCGGTATAACTATCTGCAATCAAGTAATAAATTTTATCTTGATCTTTTTTCATGCGTGAGATGTAGTCTTGTAAGGAAACATCTTGTGCATCTGTGTCATTGTGCGTTGATGCAAAGCGCAGTAGTTTAGCGATACGATCTTTGTTAGCAAAATCTTCTGCCGGCCCTTCTTTCATCACTTGGCCGAACTGTTGCCAAAATTCTGCGTATTTTTCTTTTTCGTTGGTTGCCATTTGTTCAAGCATGCTTAATACCCGTTTCACACAACCGGATCGAATTTGTTCGATGACTTGGTTGTTTTGTAAAATTTCACGGGAGATATTTAATGGTAGGTCGCTTGAATCAACGATACCTTTGATAAAACGCAGGTATAGTGGCATGAAGTGCTCGGCATCATCCATGATAAAAATGCGTTTAACATATAGTTTTAATCCGCGCATTAATTCGCGGTTGTATAAATCAAACGGTGCGCGCTTTGGAACATACAGCAAACTGATGTATTCGCTTTTTCCTTCAACTTTGTTGTGCGCCCATTGCAATGGCTCTTCAAAATCATGGGCGATGTGTTTATAAAGTTCCACATAATCTTCGTCTTTAATTTTGCTTTTTGGTAGCGTCCAAAGTGCGTTAGCGCTGTTGACGACTTCTTCTTCTGGAACAATGGTTTCATTTTCTTCGTTTTGTTTTTTGATTTCTTCAGGCGTTAATGGACGTTTCATAACGACTGGTAAAACAATGTGATCAGAATATTTAGTGATAATGGTTCTTAAACGTGAGTAATCTAAAAATTCATCTTCTGTTTCTTTTAAATGTAAAACAACTTCAGTGCCTCGATCGGATTTTTCAATATTTTTAATGGTGTATTCACCTTGTCCATTGGATTCCCAATAAACACCTTGATCTGCTTGCATGCCTGCACGG
>CAYXLV010000328.1:0-2625 GCA_964465995.1 uncultured Coxiellaceae bacterium
GAAGATTATTATGATTGTCCGTTGATTGAAGTGATTGGTCGGCAATTGTCACTCACCCCGTTTGGTAAAACCTTGGTGGATAGCTGTTTGCAGCTGGAGACGATTCTCGATAATACGCAATCGGAAATGGATTTGCTGAAAGGTGGACTGACGGGAACGTTGAGCGTTGCCACGGTATCGACGGCGCGTTATTTTATGCCGCGCTTGTTGGGCTTATTTAAAAGCAAGCATCCGGATATTCATATCAAGCTATCAATTTGCAATCGTCAGGAAATGATGACGCGTTTAAAAGATAACCTTGATGATTTTGTGATTATGAGTCATCCGCCAAATGCGCTGCCAGTGGATTGCGCGGAGTTTTATAATGATGAGTTGGTGATCGCAGCGCCGTATCAACATTCCATCGCGCAACAAAAACAGCCGAACTCGCTGACAAACTTAAAAAATGCCGCTTGGATTTTTCGTGAAGAAGGCTCTGGCACGCGTTATGCCACCGAAAATATTTTTAAAAAGCGCCGTTTTTCGCCAAAAGTTGTGATGGAGATTAATGATAATGAAGCGATTAAACATGCAATTATGGCGAAGATTGGAATCTCTGTGATTTCAAAACAAAGTATTAAGATTGAGCTTAAGCATCATTTGATTGCGCTGCTGCCGATTAAAGGTTTTCCAGTGCAACACACTTGGTATTTAGTGAAGAACAAAAGTAAAGCCTTGTCACCAATTGCTGAATCGTTTTATACGTTTGTGAATAAACAACAACCGGTCTTTAAAGAAATTTACTGACGCAAGTAGCTTAAAACATCTTGTAAACGTTGCGCTGGAAAAATTTGCATACCGTTAGGATTGACTTTAGGTTTATTGCCTACTGGCACAATCGCTTGTAAAAAACCGTGTTTTGATGCTTCATGCAAACGCTCTTGACCGCTTGGCACTGGGCGAATTTCACCGGCTAAACCGACTTCACCAAAGACGATCAGTTTTTCTGGTAAAGGACGATTACGCAAGCTTGATAATACCGCTAATAGTAAGGCTAAATCAGCACCGGTTTCTGACACTCTTAAACCACCCACAACATTGACAAATACATCTTGATTAAAAGTGGCAACACCACCGTGGCGATGCAGGACGGCTAGTAACATGGATAAACGATTTTGTTCTAAACCGACTGTGACTCGGCGGGGGTTGGCTAAATGGCTTTCATCGACCAAGGCTTGCACTTCCACTAAGATGGGACGACTGCCTTCCCAAGTGACCATCACAGTACTACCTGGTACGGCGGTTTGATAACTGGATAAAAAAATGGCGGAAGGATTGCTGACTTGTTTTAAGCCTTTATCAGTCATGGCAAATACGCCTAATTCATTAACGGCACCGAAACGATTTTTCACCGCGCGAATCACTCGATAACGATTATCTTTTTGGCCTTCAAAATACAGCACAGTATCCACCATATGCTCAAGCACTCGCGGACCGGCAATCGCGCCTTCTTTAGTGACATGACCAACGATAAATAACGCGATATTTTGCTGCTTAGCAAATTGCACTAATTGTGCGGCACTTTCGCGCACCTGCCCAACACCGCCTGGTGCTGATTGAATCAAGTCCGTATGAATCGTTTGGATAGAATCAATCACTATCGCTTTTGGTTTTTGTTGCTGCGCGAGAGCAATAATTTTTTCGACATTGGTTTCGGCGAGTAATAATAATTCGTCTGCTGGCAAGCTTAAACGTTGCGCGCGCATGGCAACTTGCTGCAAAGATTCTTCACCCGTGACATAGAGTGCGGGAAAATGCTTGGAGATTTGGCAAATGATTTGTAATAACAATGTGGATTTACCCACACCTGGATCGCCGCCAATTAAGACCACCGAGTCTGCAACTAAACCACCACCAAGCACATGATCAAATTCCGCTAATCCCGTTGCTAAACGCGGTCGGTCTTGGATAGCCACTTCTGATAAGCGCGTTAACGCTGATTCCACACCGGTGTAACCGCTATTGCGTGAGTTTTTGGAGCTTGGGATGGCGCGCTCTTCGGCAACTGTATTCCACGCTTGGCATTCTGAACATTGCCCCTGCCATTTTGCGAATTGCGCACCGCAATGTTGGCAGGCGTAAATCGTTTTGACTTTGGCCATTAACTATTCCTTATTAAAGCGACCTCTTTGGCGAAGTAGGTGATAATAAAATCGGCGCCAGCACGCTTTACAGAGAGCAGACTTTCCAGCATGGCGCGTTGCTCATCTAACCAACCGTTTGCCGCTGCTGCTTTGATCATCGCGTATTCACCGCTAACGTGGTAAGCCGCCAAAGGCACGCTGGGGAATTGTTGTTTGACGCGATAAATCACATCGAGATAGGTGTGCGCAGGTTTGACCATCAGCATATCGGCGCCTTCATCGATATCGAGACTGGCTTCGCGCAAAGCGCGTTGGCCATTTGCAGGATCCATTTGATAAGTCGTGCGATCACCAAAACTTGGCGCACTGTCACCAGCAGCTTCACGAAAAGGGCCGTAGAAGGCAGAAGCATATTTCACGGCGTAACTTAGAATCGGGATATCTTGAAAGCCCGCTTGATCGAGCCCTTGGCGAATCGCGCGGACCATATGATCCATGGTGC